>JABWBZ010000044.1 GCA_013359335.1 bacterium | reverse complement strand
TAAATCCATCGCGCTGCGCATAGCGGAAACGCCGTCCGGATAAAACGCCGCCGAACATCAGTTCGGTCAACCCTTCCGGCAGCGGCATCACGGCTGCCAACGCCATCGCCGGATGCCCGCCGACAAAAATACTCACGCGCATTTTTTCTCCGCGGCGAATCGCTGCAGCATGATGAACGCCGATGCTGCGATGGATTTGATAATGCAGCCCGATTTCCTCATTCGGAATATATTGCCCGCCGGACAACTGAATTCGATACATACCGAGATTTGACATGCGCCATCCCGGAAAATCCGGATGCTCGGTATACACTTGCGGCAATGTTATGAACGCGCCGCCGTCATCAGACCAGCTTTGAATCGGCGGTAAGTCCTGTACCCGGCATTGATGGGATAAAACCGGAGCTGAAGAAACTTTTTTTGGAATGGTTTTCATAGCCGCCAGCGGCGCACCGGCGTACCGCAACGGATGTTTCAAAAAATTTACAGGATCAATTTTGAGATCGACTAATTGTTTGACTCGTTTCAGCGTGTGGCGGAAAATAAAGCGCGTCCGCTCCATCGTACCGAATACATTCGATACGCAGGGAAAGCGGCAGCCTTTGACGTTCATAAATAATAAGGCGGGACCTCGATTTTGATAAATACGACGCTGAATTTCAGCCATCTCCAGATACGGATCAACTTCGTCCATTACCCGAATCAGAAACCCGTTTCGTTCCAGATCGTCCACACATTGCCGCAATGAGCGATAATTCATAAAACCTCGTTAAAAAACCGTGCCATAATACGGAAATTTGCATAAAAAGAAAAACAGATTATTTGTTTTAAACGGCCTACGAAAACTACGATGGAAAACTAAAGCAAAAAAAAAAGCGCCCACATGGAGCGCTTTTTAGTATTTGACAGTAACTTTAGAATGCGATGCCGAATTTCAACAGTTCGAAATCCAGGTACAGTTTTTCAAAATCGTTGCTGAAAAACGTATCAACTTTTTTATCGGTTCCGGTAAAATATCGCCCCACGCTCAGACCCGTTCCCCAGTAGATTCCGCTTTTTGAAAAGTAGCGATATCCGATACCGCAAAAAGCTCCGAGTTTATTACGCGTCACCCTTTGTTGAACATCGGCTAAGAATTCGCCTTCTTTTTTGCTGACGTGTGCAAACGTAACTCCGCCGCTCAAATAAAATCCTTTTTGATGCTGCCCTAAAAAGCGTCGGTAATGCGCTTCCACCTCATAATAGCGATCCCCATGCCCTGCTTGAATCAAAACGGGAAAGGCAATTTCTGCTTTGCGGCTCACGTTGAATAACGAAAACCCTCCCGCCAGTGAAAATGTTTCGTCAGCACTGGCAAATAATAATCGGGCCGGATTCAATTCAATTCCGTATTTTTTACCCGCAAGAGGCTCCGATGCTATCTCTTCGTACATTTCATTCTGTTTCTGCATCATCTGCTTTTGCAATGAAATCACGGTGTCAATTTTTGCTTCGCTTTGACACCACGCAGAGGCATTCAATAAGAGCATTCCGAAAAAGCACACAGCCAGTTTCATTTTTTCTTTCTCCTTCATTTGTTTTTGTTTGCTAGTAAGAACACCTTACAGAAACTTGCAATTGTAATGCCTGTTTTAAATAATTGAATTAGAAGAGTTTATACGTTACAGCGAGTGTTGACTGGTTTCACGGGTGTGAATTAGTGCTCATGTAAAAATTGATACATTTAGAATTCACGGAAAATAGGAATTGACGGCCAAGTTCGAAACTTATATATAAGGAAAATATAGAATTTACGTCGTCAACGGGAAATAGACTTCTTGTGTTAGTTCAGGAGTTAATTTGTATGGAAATTGTTCTTTTCAATAATTTGCTTAAATTAGTTTATTATTATTTCACTCCTATGGACGTTGCATTTCTCTAAAATTGTTCAAAACTTTGACCACTTAAGAAAAATATCATTGAAACCTACGAATTGACCCCATGAGCATCATGAAATATAATCATTCCGTCGTTTGGCTTCGCCGCGATCTGCGTTTGCACGATCATACGGCATTGGCACACGCTCTCATCAACAGCCGATCCGTTTCGCTGATTTTCATTTTTGATCCGGCGATCATAAAAAATTTACCTTCAAATGACCGGCGTTTGTCCTTAATTTGGGAATCCCTGGAAGATATGGATACACGGCTTCGTTCGTCCGGATCAGCGGCCATTCATAAATTTCATGCCCGACCGGAAACGTTGCTGCCGGATTTGCTTCGAACGCTAAACATCGACGCACTCTTTTTCAATCATGATTACGAGCCTGCGGCTATGTACCGCGATAATTCCGTCAAACGGCTTTGCAATGAGATCGGCGTGCAGGTACAATCGTTCAAAGATCAAGTCATTTTTGAAAAAGACGATGTTCTCAAAGACGATCGAACGCCTTACAAGGTATTTACCGCGTACAAAAACAAATGGCTTACGGAGTTTAAAAATTTTCCTCCCGATGCGTCGCGATCCCAAGCCATTGACACATCTAAAATTGTTTCGTTGAAAACCAATATTCCACAGGTCAGCAAATTGCAGGATGTGGGATTTTACACTCAACAAAATTTCATCAACGGCGGCGAATCGGAAGCAAAAAAAATCTGGAAACAATATTCAGCAAGTTTTTTGAATGATTATGATCGGTTTCGCGACTTACCGGGTGCGGATCACACGTCGCATCTTTCGCCGTATTTGCGATTTGGAAATATTTCAGTAAGACAATTGATTAATGATCTCAGTAATTACAATTCGAACGGAGCGAAAACATTTCTGAGCGAATTGATCTGGCGGGAATTTTTTATGATGATTCTGTACCATTTTCCCCACGTCGAGCATCAATCGTTCAACAAACAATTCGATAAAGTTCGGTGGTTGAATAACGAACAGTGGTTCACGGCGTGGTGCGCAGGACGGACGGGATTTCCGATCGTCGATGCCGGCATGCGCCAGCTCAATGAAACGGGATGGATGCACAATCGCGTACGTATGATTACAGCTTCTTTTCTAGTAAAACACTTGCACGTGGATTGGCGTTGGGGTGAAAAATATTTTGCAGAAAAATTATTGGACTACGAATTGTCGAGTAATAACGGCAACTGGCAATGGGCTGCGGGCACCGGCGTCGACGCCGCGCCGTATTTCCGCATCTTCAATCCGATCACACAAAGTAAAAAATTCGATCCTGACGGCGTGTACATCCGGCGATGGGTTCCGGAATTGAAAGAATTACCGGCAAAATTGATCCACACTCCTTCCGGAATCAATCACTATCCGCCCCCGATGATTGAACTGGACAAAGAAAGGAAAGTGTGTCTGGATCTTTATAATATTCGCAATACAGATTAATCCTCAATTCATTGCCATACTTTTCACCGCGCCTTCGATCAATCGCCCGTTGCGCTCGCCGATCTGCTGACGCCACATCGCATAATACAAACCTTTAGTGTCGAGCAATTCGACGTGTTTTCCCGTCTCAGCAATTTTTCCTTTTTCCAAAACGAAAATTTTATCCGCGTGCATGATCGTCGACAAACGGTGCGCGATCATGATCGTCAGGTGATTTTGATGCGTGGAAATGGATCGGATCGTTTCCGTAATTTCTTCTTCCGTGAGCGAATCCAGCGCGGAGGTGGCTTCATCGAAAACCAAAATAGCCGGTTTACGCAAAAGCGCGCGCGCGATGGATAGTCGTTGTTTTTCACCGCCGGAAACTTTCACGCCGCCTTCGCCGATCACCGTGTCCAAACCTTTGTCTGCCCTCGCCAGAAGGCTTTGACAAGCGGCTTTTTGCAAGACATCCATACATTCTTCGTCCGACGCCTTCGGATTGACGAATAACAGATTTTCCCGGATCGTTCCGGAAAATAATTGCGTGTCCTGCGTGACAAAACCGATTTGTCCGCGCAGCGAATCCAGATCGACGGTTGGGCTCGGATGGCCGTTGTACAAAATCTGTCCGTTTTGAGGAATGTAGAGGCCGACAAGCAATTTGACCAACGTCGTTTTGCCCGCACCGGACGGCCCGACAAACGCCACTGTCTCGCCGACTTGCGCTTCAAATGAAATATCCGTCAGCGCGTGGGAATTGGACGACGGATGCTTAAAGCTCACCCGATCAAATGACAAACTGGTTATCACCGGCACCTGTACAGGGCGTTCGGGTTTCGGATCTTTGGGCGTTTGCAGAATATCCTGAAAATTTTTCAGCGATACCTCCGCTTCGCGATAAATATTGATCACGTTGCCCAATTCCTGCAAGGGTCCGAAAATAAAAAACGAATAAATAAACAGCGAAAAAAATTCACCCACCGTTATCTGGCGATCGAAAATAAGATACAACATCACGAACATAATCGTCGTACGCAGAAAATTGACTACCGTGCCTTGAATAAAACTCAGACTTCGCAGATAACGGACTTTTTTTAATTCAAGTTGCAAAATTTTACCCGTCGTGCCGTTGAGGCGTTCGATTTCCTGCTGCGCGAGGCCGAGACTTTTGACCAATTCAATATTACGCAGCGATTCCGTCGTCGAGCCGGCCAGCGCGGTCGTTTCCGCTACAATGTCTTTCTGAACTTTTTTAATTTTTTTACTGAGTACGGAACTCAGATACCCGATCAACGGAATGGTCATAAAATAAATCGGCGCAATGAGCCAATGAACACTGATGGCATAAATCGTTACGAAAATCACGCCGACGATGGACGTAAACAGAATGTTGATGAATGCGGAAATCAGGCGCTCCGTGTCCGTTCGGACTTTCTGTAGTTTCCCAAGCGTTTCGCCGCTGCGCTGGTCTTCGAAAACCGAATACGGCAGTTCCAGCGAATGCCGGATGCCGTCGGAATAAATTTGCGCGCCCAATCGCTGGGTCACGACATTGACAAAATAGTCCTGAAAATTTTTGGCAATCCGCGAGACCATCGCGACGCCGACGGATGCGCCCAACAGCACGATCACGCCGTGAAAAAACTGCTCCGTCGTATATTCCGTATAACGCGTTGCATATTCGTCAATCACCATTTTCAAAATCCACGGATCGAGCAAGGAAAAAACCTGATTGATCGCCGCCAGCACGAGCGCCAGCGCTACCAATTTCCAATATTCCTTAAGATAATTGAGTAATAGTTGCATAATGGCTTTCTTTAAATAAGTCGATAATGTTTTAATGGGATTTATAAGCCCGCTAATATACACAATCGGAGCCGAGAATCCACTTGCATTTATTAGCAATGAGGGCTAAGTTTGAATAAGTTAAACGCAGACAATTTGAAATAATTTCATGGTTTGATAGTTTTATAGACGATAAGACTTGATAAGAAAGGCCATAACGAACATGAATTTTTCTTCGCACACGAATACGGAACAATTTAAAAAAGAATTTGAAGAATTTCTCAAGGGCAAATACGGCAGCGGTGACCCGGAACAGGATTCAATGGGCTCCAAAGCCGGAAATAAGACCTTTGATTCCGATTCCGAACTTAATTTCGATCTCAAACCGGAAGAACTTGAAGCATATCTGAAACAATTTGTCGAATGCCAGGATGAAGCCATCGAAATCATGGCCACTAAAATCGCGACGCATTACAACCGGATGAAATTAGAGGATACGTTGACGGAGGAACAAAAACTTGTCGGCAATATTAAAAGCAATGTGCTGATGATAGGCCCGACCGGCGTCGGCAAAACGTATATCGTCAAATTGATCGCCAAAAAAATCGGCGTGCCTTTTGTTAAAGGCGATGCGACGAAGTTCAGTGAAACCGGTTACGTCGGCGGCGACGTGGAAGACCTGATCCGCGATCTCGTGCGTGAAGCCGACGGCGACATCAAGCGCGCGGAATACGGTATCGTTTATCTCGATGAAATCGATAAAATTGCGTCGGCGACGAATTTCCGCGGCATCGACGTTTCGCGTACCGGCGTTCAGCGCAATTTGCTCAAATTGATGGAGGAATCGGAAGTTGATTTGCGCGTTCCGCACGATATGGCTTCGCAAATGGAAGCCGCCATGGAAGCGCAGCGCACCGGCAAAGTCGTCCGCAAAAAAGTAAATACCAAAAATATTTTGTTCGTCATGAGCGGCGCGTTTTCGGGACTCGACGATATCATCCGCAAACGCGTTCAACAGAAACGCATGGGTTTCGGTTCCGATCCGACGCGATCGTCCGACATGAGCAAAAGCGAATTATTCCGGCAAGTCAAGACCGAAGACTTGATCGAATACGGATTTGAATCCGAATTCGTCGGACGCCTCCCCGTCATGGCCGTTCTCAACGAGTTGACGATCAATGCGTTATTTAATATTCTGAAAAACGAAAACAGCAGCGTAACGCTCAGTAAAAAACGCGACTTTCAGGCGTACGGCATCGACATCACTTTTGACGACGACGCGCTGCGAATTTTTGCGGAACGCGCTCACCGGCAGAAAACCGGCGCACGCGGTCTGGTCAATATTCTAGAAAATGTCTTGATCAGGTACGAGAAAAAACTTCCATCGACGCAAATCCACAAATTTCGCGTAACCAAGGAAGTCGTTGAGAATCCAGACACGGAATTGAATAAGATGCTGACGTACCATTCGATGAAGGAATTTCAGGAAAACTTCCTCCGCAATCATGGAATCGTATTTGAATTTTCCGACACGGCTATTAATAACATTTCCAAACGAGCGGGAGAAACAAAAAGTACATTCAATCTGGTTGCCCGCGATTTATTCAAAGATTATGAATACGGATTGAAACTGGCCGGAAAAACGAATTTCGTCGTGAGCGAAGAAGTGATCGACGATCCGAAAAAATACTTAGACGAATTAGTCAAGTCATCGTACAGCAAGAAATAAAATTTCCCGGAAGTGCGTTTATGAAAAACGTTGTGATCGTAGACGGCCTGCGTACTCCGTATATCAAAGCGGGTACGCTATTTAGCAAACTGGCGGCGGTCGATCTCGGAAAATTGGCGATGCGCGAATTGCTCGCCCGCACGAATATGCGCTCGGATCAGATCGACGAAGTCATTGTCGGCAATATTGCGCAGCCCCCGGAGGCGACCAACGTAGCGCGCATCATTGCCCTCGAATCCGGCATTCCCAAACATGTTCCGGCATTTACCGTGCAGCGCAATTGCGCCAGCGGTATGCAGGCCATTGCTGATGCGTATTTGCGCATCTCATCCGGAATGGCGGATGTGATTGTCGCTGGCGGGGTGGAATCGATGAGCAACATTCCCCTGCTTTTTGCACAAACGTTTACCGATAAATTTGCCGAATTTTATAAAGCGCGTTCATTCGGACAAAAAATCGGCGCGTTGAGCAAATTGAAATTGCGCGACCTCAAACCGGTGGTCGGACTACAACTCGGACTCACCGACGGCTTTTGCGGGCTCAACATGGGCGAAACCGCCGAAGTGCTTGCAAAAGAATATAACGTCAGTAGAAAAGACCAGGATGAATTTGCTCTCATGAGTCATCAACGCGCAACGAAAGCAACTGACGACAGCATTTTGAAACAAGAAATCGTGCCGGTTTACCTGCCGCCTGCATATAAAAACGTTGTCGATGAAGATAACGGCATTCGAAAAAATCAGAGTATGGAAGCGCTGGCTAAATTGCGTCCCGTTTTCGACAGGCGTTTCGGCACTGTCACGGCGGGCAATTCCAGCCAGATCACGGATGGTGCAGCGTTTGTACTCGTCATGTCGGAAGAAAAAGCCAAAGCGTTGGACTGTAATATTCTCGGATACATTCGCGGATTCGGTTTCGCCGGGCTTGATCCGGAGCGCATGGGGCTCGGCCCGGTTTTCAGTACACCTATTGCGCTCAAACGCGCCGGATTGACCATGAAAGATATTCAATTGATCGAGATGAATGAAGCCTTCGCGGCGCAGGTTATTGCCAACGAACGATGTTTTGCGTCGAAAAAATTTGCCAATGAAAAATTAGATTTGCCCGAGCCGCTCGGCGAAATTGACCGCGCGCGCCTCAATGTCAACGGCGGCGCCATTGCGCTCGGCCACCCCGTCGGTTCTTCCGCAACGCGGTTGATCGTCACCTTGCTGAAAGAAATGAAGCGCCGGCAGTTACAATTCGGCCTCGCAACATTGTGTATCGGCGGCGGACAAGGCGGCGCGATGGTACTCGAGAGAAAAAATTAAAATAATTTCTATGAATGATTCGATTCAACATATTGTCGATAAAATTGTTCAGCAAATTCATCCTGAGGCGATTTATCTTTTCGGATCGCGCGCAAAAAATGATGTTAACGAGAATGCCGACATCGATTTGCTGGTTATTGAGAAGGAAACTTTCTCAACAACCAAAAGCCGCATGAAAGAACTGTCCAGAATCCGAAAAGCCATTATGCCTTACAGCACGCCGGTCGATATTTTATTATTCTCATCGGACGAAGTGAACGAATGGAAAGATTCGATCAATCACATTATTGCCCGATGCCTGCGGGAAGGCAAAAAAATATATGGGTGATCAAAAGCATGCCGCTTTCATGCTGCGAATGGCTGAAAAGGATTTAAGGGCTTTGCGCGGCATGCAGAAAGATCATGTAAATTTCGATGATGAAATTTTTGGATTCCACGCTCAACAGTGTATCGAGAAAACTATAAAATCTCTACTAAGCTTTGTGGGAGTAACCTATCCTAAGATCCATGATTTAGGCTCTCTCTTTTCTCTTTTGGAAAACACCAATCAAAAAATTCCTCCAAAATTTTTATTGCTGATTGACACCACTGATTTTGCAGTGCAGTTTCGTTATGAATCTTTAGAATCCGCGGATCATGAAATTAATCGCCGGCAAATGCTCGAAGATGTTGAAGAATTTTTCCAACACGCGCAGAACATTATCATTGCATAAAACTCTATGTCGTTTTCCTCAGAAGAGCTCGCCCGCTACAGCCGCCATATTATTTTGCCTGAATTCGGCCTCGAAGGACAAAAAAAACTCAAAGCGGCTAAAGTTCTGGTGATCGGAACCGGCGGGCTTGGCAGCCCGATGTTGTTATATCTTGCCGCGGCGGGCGTCGGCACGATCGGCATCGTCGATTTCGACGTCGTCGATGAAAGCAATTTGCAACGACAAGTTTTATTTCAAGTCAAAGACGTGGGACAGCCGAAAGTCACCGCCGCCAAAGCGCACCTTGAAGGGCTCAATCCGCATGTTCGCATCATCCCCCATCATGGCATGCTCCATTCGAAAAACGCCATGGACATTATTCGTAACTACGATATCGTCGCGGATGGCACGGACAATTTTCCAACTCGTTATCTGGTCAATGATGCGTGCGTGTTATTGGATAAACCCTTAGCCTACGGTTCGATTTTTCAATTCGACGGACAAGTGTCTGTGTTTAATTTTAAAGACCGCGATGGAATTATCGGCCCTAACTACCGCGATCTTTTTCCAACGCCGCCGCCGCCTGGACTTGTGCCAAGCTGCGCCGAAGGCGGTGTCCTCGGCGTTTTACCAGGAATCATCGGCAGCATGCAGGCCAATGAAGTCATTAAAATCATAACCGGTATCGGCGAGCCTTTGTCGGGACGATTGTTGCTTTTTGACGCTCTGAAATTCGAAGCCCGGATTCTGAAATTTTCACGCGACGACGACAATCCGATCAACGGAAAAAATCCGACGATAAAGGAATTGATCGATTACGACGAATTCTGCGGAATCACGCATCAACCTGACGACGCGGTTCGTGAAATCACGGTGGATGAATTCAAGCGGATGATCGACGCGCATGCCGATTTTCAACTGATCGACGTGCGGGAACCATTCGAGTTTGACCTGGTACATCTCGATGCGGAATTGATGCCGCTGAAATCCATCTTACAACAGGCCGGCAAAATTGCCCGTAACAAACCGGTCATCCTTCACTGCAAAACGGGCGTACGAAGCGCCAAAGCAATCCGTGAATTACAAACCGCTTTTGGCTTTTCTAATTTGTACAATCTCAAGGGCGGCATTATTGAATTCATCAATCGCATCGATCCGTCGTTGCCGAAATATTGATCATCGCACGTCGTATCGTAAAAACGCCGTCAATACTCCGACTAAGACCATTCCGCTGAAAACCACAAGCAAAGCTGCATCCATCATCAAATCGGCTATCACATCACCGGTATTTCTTTTAGGATGCTGAAATTGCGGAATTTCATCCGCGCGAATAGTCTTTTTCATATCCGGAATCTGCACGTTAAATCCTTTTTCGCTGTCGACCGTTATCCTCAAGCCCTCACCCCCGCCTTCTTTACTTTTTTTCTGAATGAAATCCGAGTATACGACATGATAATCATTCAATGCTTGTTCATACCGTTTCTTGATGAAGATGTCCGTTTCGGCCAAATTCATGGCGGCAAGTTGAAACGCAGAGGCCGGTGAAAAACGCGACAAAACAAAACCGGTTTTCACCTGCTGCAATTTGCGATTTTCCATATCTTCCTTGACTTGTTTGGAATATCGCGCCACGCCTTCCTGCATGGTTTTACGCGCCGCATCGTCTTCCTCCAGCCAACTCCACAATTTTTGTTCGCGATAAACCTCGCGTTCTTTCTCCGGCACTTGCTCCAATTCGTTATTACGGCGTTCCCACGTTTTTTGAATACCATCACGATATTTCTCCCATTCCGATTTCGAATACCCGTCGATCTGGCTGTCAATTTCCGCCGCCGAAGGAACCTGAACGATTTGGCCGGCAATCATGATTGCAGCGCGCGGCACGATCAGAGTCAGGATGATCCAACTCACCAGCAATACCATGAACGACGTCACCGAACGCTGCGTCAAAGATGAAACCAGTAAACCAAGCGTCATAAAAAAAGTAAAATACAAAATGGCCAAACCCAATAAGCATAACAAACGAATCCAATGATCCGTCGAAAGCGGAATCTGATATACCATTAGCAACAGCGCTCCTAACAGTAACGGTATCAACAGCGGCACCACGAGCCCGATCCACGAGCCGATCAATTTAGCGACGATCAGCGTTGATTTAGGTACGGCATTCGCCAGCGTTAATTTGAGCGTACCGCTTTCGCGTTCGCCATTGATCGCGTCGTATGTAAACAAAATGGCAAAAAGCGACAGCACGACGACGACAATAAAATTAAAATCGAGCAAGCGAAAAACAGCATAAATTAATTCCTGCGAATAAGCGCTTTCCAGAAGCTTCACCGGCATCCAGACGTTGATGGGCGAAAAACGACCGACATCATAGTTAACTCCCAATACAATGATCTGCAGCGGATCCGGCTGGCGGTAAATGCGGTTAGTCGCGCCCGACCATGTCGTACGCTCGCGCAGGCTTTGTTGATTCATCGTTTGTCCGGTTTCAAATTGCGCGACCGTCGCCCGATATTCCTGAATGCCGACAAAAAAACTCAGAAGGATAAGCATCGAACAAACCAGGAAGGTTGCAAAGAATTTTGGACTTGTAAGAATAAATTTGAATTCCTTTTCAACGATCGTCCACAACATAACGTCACCTTTAATTTTTCAAAAATCAAAATTGAAAAGTCAAAAAAGAAAAAGTGAAATGAAACTGTTTTAACTTTTTCCTTTTGATTTAATTATTATCGTACATCGAATTTCGAAAACGCCCAAACTGCTCCGGCAAAAAACATTAAATTAAATCCAATCAGCAGACCAATGTCCGTTAATGCCGGCGTTATATATTCTCCGACGCTCATGGATTGAAAGTGAAACGCAGGAATTTCGTAAGGGTTAATCGGTTTGGCTTTTTCCTGCGGCGCGCCACCGATCTTGACACGAACCATATGCCCGCCCGTTTCTCCGTTGTTTTTGGATTTGATGAACTGCGCAAAACTCTGTTGATACGATCGCGCCTGATCGAGAAATTGTTGTGCGATCGCGTGCGATGTGCCCGCGAGACTCATCACCGCAAGCGACAACGATGTTGCCGGCGAAAAACGCGCTATCCCGAACGCCCACTCTCGTTGAACGGCTTGCCGGTTGTTCCGGTCTTCATTAAGCCGTTGATTGAATTCGGCAATTTTGGTTTCGCGTGTCTCCCGGGTTGTATTCATAAATGTGTTGAACGCTGCAAACGCTTTCTCGGGATCGTTGCTCGGCGGCACAAATGCGTCGATTTTCTGCATGTCCTCCGTCCATAGTTGCGATTGATTGCGAAATTTCTGCGCGTGAATTTCATCGATGGATGGAACGTCGATCGCCCGTCCGGCAAGCAAAATAGACGTACGCGGAACAATCAATACAAAAAATATCCATGCAATTAAAAGAATCAGAAATGAATAAGACGAGCGTTCCGTTTTTGCGGAAACAAAAATCGACAGATTGAGAAATACCATGAAAAATAAAAGCCCGGCCACGACGATCATGGCCAGACGCAGCCACTCCGATCCGTTCATCGGAATGTCCATGATCACCAGTATCCCGCATCCGATAAGAATCGGCAAAAGCATCGGCACAACCACTGAGGCAAAAACTCCGCTTAGTTTGGCCAGGATATACCTATCTTTCGGAACCGCATTAGCGAACGTTAACTTCAGCGTGCCTTGCTCTTTTTCTCCGTTTACGGCATTGTACGCGAGGAGAATGGCGAATAACGATAACACAACCTGAAAAACAAATTCCAGATCGAGAAAACGAAAAACGGCGTAAATCGGATCCTCGCCGTAGCGGCTGTTTTCAGAAATCAGTTCTCCGACTGCTTCGACTTTAATCGATCGTCCGACGTCGTTGGATAGGCCTGAAATCAATGCGGCGAGAGGAGTGGGTGGAAGAAATATCTGCGATTCCACTTGTCCCCAATCGGTCAGCCCTTCCATCTGCCGTAGATTTTCACGCACCGACGCTTCATATTGCGCCCGGTTGACCTGATAATTGCGCGCTCCTACGTAAAACGCGAGTAGGATCAGCACGGTGCAAACGCTGAAAGAAAAAACAAATTTGGCCGAGCCGATCGTTTCACGCATCTCCTTTAACAAAATAATTTTAAACATAATAGCGCCTTTGGTGTGAATGTTACGCGGATACGGGTTCCATATAACCGGCCATGAACTGCACGTACAATTTTTCAAGATCTTCGCCTTCAAGTTCTTTTTGTGTGCGCTGCATGACGAGTTGTCCTTGATTCATAATGCCGACCACGTCTGAATTTTCTTTCGCTCGGAAAATGTCGTGAGTCGACATCAGAATGGCTTTTTGTTCTTCGCGCAACTCCATCAACAATTTCATAAATTCAAAACCGGCTTTCGGATCGAGTCCGGAAGTCGGTTCGTCTAAAATAATCGCCGGCGCGTCTTTCAGGATAGCAATCGCTATACCACATTTCTGCCGCATGCCTTTTGAAAATCCCTTAAGCTTTCTGTCAAACGCTTCTTTTTGTAATCCGACTCGCGACAAAACGGATTCGAGGTCTTTTTTTACATAACGTTTACCGGCGAGCTTTGTAAAATATTCCAGATTCTCGATGGCCGTAAAATTGGGGTACAACATGACATTTTCCGAGACAAACGCGATTTTTGTTTTCGCCGCCAGTGGCTGCAGATGCGTCACGATGCCGTCGACGAGCGCTTCACCATCCGTCGGATTGATGAAATTTAAAAAAATATTAATTGTTGTCGTTTTGCCGGCGCCATTGCCGCCAAGCATCGCGTAAATCTGCCCGGGCAAAACGCTGAACGATACGCGATCCAGCGCCAGCGTCTGATCCTCGTACCGTTTTGTTAAATTTTTTGCTTCTAACATCGGGGTCATGGTTTCTCCTTTTATTTGCGGGTCAATTTGATTCCGAACCAAACAATACCGCCCACCACGCCGAGAATCAAAGCGACGATGAAAATCGTGCCCACGACATTGGCCTTCGGCAGCATTTCGATTGTGATGGATTTGTCTTCGCCATTAACCGGCTGATTTTCAGAAACGGATGACGTCCGGGCGCGGATTTCATATTTGCCTACGGCAACGTCGGCGGGAGGAATGAACAAAAAATGAAAGTTTCTTTCTTCACCGATATCCAGCGACGGAATCACCAGCGGATCGATTTCTTTTTTCCAGTTAAGCGGCATGTCAAGTTCGATTTTGATATTGTCCAATCGCCGCGATCCTTCGTTTTTAATTTCAATCTCCGCTTCGATCGGCTCACCTGTCAACGCCGAATAATACAGTTTCGGCGCGCGTACCAATAATTTTGCATTGCCGCGTGGAATCAGTTCCAGTTTGACAAATCCCACATTCAGTTTTTCAATTTCTTCCCGTGTCCAGTTTTTTTGTTTCCAATTATCCGTCGCGGCGATTTTTTCCTGCGGAATTACCAGCACGTAAAACGGAATCGCCCGGTCAATGGCCACGCCGTCGGTCGGTCGATCCGGTAAAAAAATACGAAGCGAAGCTTTGCGCGTGTTCGCCGATTCGGTAAACTTAAACTGGCTCAGCTTCGCCTCGGAAGCAGGATCGGTAAAGTATCGCGTAATTTCCGGCGGAAGATTAACAACTTCGAGCTTGAACGTATTGTCTTTGCCGCTGAAAAGTTCGAGCGAAAAATCGAATTGCGCCGTTCCCCCAAGATCGGCTTCCTGCGAAAACTGTTCCGACTGCACCAGCACTTTATTTTCCGACGCGTCTTTTTGCAAGTAAATTTTCAAGCTACGCGATGAACCATTCCCATAAATGATATTGACCGTAAGCGCATCGAGGTCCTGAAGCAGAGCAAAATCCACCGATACCGGTTTGCCGTATTGCAATTCGGCGATTTTCGTTTCATATGGCTGGCTTACAATGGCGCCTTCGGCATTGAGCAATGATACATAAACATTATTAATGAAGTCCGGCTGAAGCGATTGAAACAACTTATCATCGAGATTCGCCAATTTCATAAACTCACCGCCTCCGCCGGACGCATTGGTAAGTTCCACACGAACGCGTTTCTGACCGTTGGGGCCTTGGTATTTTACAGCTTTCGTGACTGAAACAAATTGCTGCTCGAACAGCACCGCCAGCAGCGACTGTTGATAATTGACTTCCGCATCGGCGAAATTGCGCCGTGCATTTTCAAGTTCCTGCGCCGACACCATCGCTTTATCGAATAGCTGTTTCTGCCGGTCGTAATCGGCCCGCGATGCTTCGTACGCTTCTTTCGCCCGCTTGAGTCCGAGCAATCGGTACTTATCATCGCGCTCGTTGAACGGAACGATTTGAGAGAATGCTCTGCCGGCCATCAGCACACACAGCACGATCCAAAAAAATTTGCTCATAACTATTCAGTCGTTTCGGTTTCAGTTCCGTCGGCATTTTTGCGAACGATTTTCTTTTGCATTTTCGGCAACGAGGCCGGATCGGCTTTGACGAAACTGACCATCAACATTTCGTCGCTGCGCTTTAACCCTAACTTGATGGTCGCGCCGATTTCGGAGGTTTTATACAAGTCTTCAATATCGCTGAGCGATTTGACCGATTTGCCATTAATCATCAAAACTACATCGCCGATCTGTAAATCGGCAGGTTTGTAACCTTTAGCGAGCATGTGATCAGAGACGCGATCGACCCGAACGGAAACACCGTCGTCGAGAATCATGGCGCCGATTTCAAAAATCGGGCAAACTTTCCCGTTAGTGACGATGTACTTTTCCTGTGAATGGATTCCGCTTGCCGCTCCGATCAGCGTTGCCATCAGCATCGTTAATAATTTCATAGTTTCCTCCGTGAGTGTTATTTAATTTATTTACGTGATCCAGTATACAACATATCGCACGCGAAGTTGTTAAGACGATGCTAAAGAGTTGTAAAGAATGTAAAATCAGTCGTTGAATGAACTGGATTGACGAAATTTGTTTGCCGGAGTACGCTTTATTTGTTACTTTGACATCGCCATGATGAAACCTTTCAACATAACCGCCCTGGCGGCAGGTTTTCTCGGGATGCTGGTCATAGGGCTCGCGATCATTCAGTATAATTGGCTTGGACAACTAAGCGAGGGCGAATTAGCGCGCATGCGCGCCAATCTAAGAATCGGAGCCGCCCGTTTTGCCGACGATTTTGACAAAGACATTACGCAGCTTTATTCGGCATTCCAATCGCGTTATCCCGATGAAACGGCAGCGACAAACGTTTTTTTATCATCGTGTTATAAACAGTGGATGACCGGTTCGAAAAACCCTCAGTTACTGAAGAACGTGTACTACGCCGCTTATTCGAATCGGCAATCGCTCGAGTTATGGCAATTGATGACGGAATCCGATTCGTTGAAACCCGTTCCATGGGATTCGAAGTTCCAGTCAATCAAGAAACGGTTTGACAGCAAGATGCAGATACACGAAAAGGATTCGTCGAATGTGAATCGGATTTTTATTTTCCACGGGCCGGTCCTGGACGATTTTCCGTTTCTCATTCTCACGCTCAACCCTGTAACTAAATTTGTACAACTGCCGCTGCGGGCACAGATCAGCGAATATGTGATACTGGAATTGGATGAAAATTATCTTCGGGCACAACTTATCCCCGATTTACTCGCTCAGCATTTCCCGGAAGACAACAACGATACCTACCATTTGACCATTGTCAATCCGGCCACGCAGAATATTTTTTATTCCAATGATCTAGGAATAACTTTTGATCAGATTGAATTTTCAGATATTGTCAATCCCATAGCGCGCATTCGTATGCAGGATTTTTTTATGGTCACTGTGAGCGAACGGGCCCCTGGCTTGAAATTAAAAGGCGTTACCAAAGTCGCCACTTCTATCGAGATCAATGACACTAAGGCAACAGCAATCCGGCGGGAAATCAATAATTGGGAGGATACATCCGAACCCGACTCTTTATCACGCTGGGAATTGCGCATCAAACACCGATCGGGTTCGCTGGAAACGGCCGTTGCACAAATCAGGATGAAAAACCTTGCGATTAGTTCAGGCATTCTTTTAGTCTTAGGTGCGAGCGTGACAATACTGTTTGTGAGTCTGCGGCGCGAGCAATTTCTCGCCAGGCAGCGGATGGAATTCGTCGCCGGAGTGACGCATGAACTGCGTACGCCGCTGGCGGTATTGAAATCGGCGGGAGAAAATTTAGCCGACGGCGTCGTCAAATCGTCCGAACAAATTACCCAATATGGAAAATTAGTTCGCGATCAGGGAACGTTTCTTTCCGAGATGGTGGAACAAGTGCTTGACTATGCCGGCATCGAATCCGGTAAAAAATTCTTAAAAAAAGAAACGATCTCGCTGACGGAATTATTCGATGAATTGCTTAGCGACATTGAATCACAGATTTCTAATAAAAATATTCGTGTGGACATACAGAATGGCAGTGACGTTCAGATTGTCGGCGATTATTATGCCATTAAATCTGCGGTCAATAACGTTCTTAACAATGCAATTAAATACAGCTCAACGAACAGCGTTGTCACCGTGAGCGTTGCTGAAACTTTACAAAACATTTCGATCGCCATGAAAGATCACGGGATGGGCATCGATCCGAAAGAATTACCGATGGTGTTTGAACCGTTTTACCGTACGCAGAAAGTAC
>JABWBZ010000043.1 GCA_013359335.1 bacterium | reverse complement strand
TGGCCGGCGCAGCCCCCCCGAAGGCATTCTTCTGCACCAGCGCAACGCAGATTACACCCGGCAGCACGAAGAAGAACACCGGCCAGATCTTGAGGAACGCGCAGAATAACGGCCCAAGCCGGGCGTGTTTGGCATCCCTGGCCGCCAGCACGCGCTGCACGATCGTTTGATCACAACACCAGTACCAGATCCCGAGCACCGGGTATCCCAGCAGAATGGAATACCACGCCAGCCCGGATGGATCGCCCGGCCCCCGGGCCATGTTCAGGAAGTTGCCGGTGCCCCAGGTGACATTGCTGCCGGCCACGCCAGCCAGCGGGTGGGGATTGGAAGCCAGCGTCTGGGCCAGTTCCGTCCAGCCACCGATCTTCGCGTAACCAACCACCGTGATGACAATCGCCCCCACCAACAGGAGAATCGTTTGCACACTCTCGGTCCAAACCACCGCCAGCAACCCGCCGACCATCGTGTAGATCCCGGTCAGCAACCCCAGCGCGGTGATGAAAACCATCAGCGCGTCCACCCCAAAAATGGTCGCCCCCGGCGCCAGCCCGAGTATGCCGCGCAGCACCCACGCCGCGGTGTAGAGCGCCACGCCCATGTGAATGAGTCTTTCCGTAATCCATGCGGCATTCATTGCATTGCCACCGCCGGTGTCGATGTCCGCCATCACCGGGATATTGACCGCTTGCGCAATATTCCACGTCAAATCCAAAATATCTTTCATTTGAATCAAACCGACGTCCGGTTTGCCGAGAAATGAACCGGCTAGTCCGTATCCGGAAACCTGAATCGCTTCGAATCCGCATTGTTCAATCACGCGCGCGCTCAGAGCATCGTGGCAGCCCGGCACCGTCACCGCGCGGCGTTCCATAATAGCATTCCGTAAAACCGTTGTCTTTTTCATGATGAATTTCCTGTTTTTCAATGATCAACCCGTCTTTCGACTCCGCTCAAGTCTCAAGCTGGCGAACTCGAACTGTCACTGCAATTACAACTTCCTTGCGACCGCTCTTGCAATATCCAAAGTTTTTGCATCGCCGCCCATGTCGTACGTCCGCACACGGCCTTCGCGTATGACTTCGGCCACGGCGTGTTCGATCGAAGCCGCTTTATCCGTTTCACCGAGCCAATCCAGCATCATCTTGGCCGCGAGAATCGTAGCGATCGGATTGACTTTATATTGACCGGCATATTTCGGCGCCGATCCGTGGCTCGGTTCGAATACCGCTAATTTATCGCCGATATTGCCGGAACAACCGAAGCCAAGGCCGCCGACCAATTGCGCCGCGAGATCGGAAATAATATCGCCGTACAAATTCGGCGCAACCATCACGTCATAACTCATCGGATTTTTCAAAAGCCACATCGTCATCGCGTCGATATTGGCGTCGTCCATGGTGATGCCGGGGTATTCTTTGGCAATCGATTTGGCCGTCTCCAGAAATAGTCCGTCCGTCGCGCGAACGACGTTCGCTTTGTGAACGACGGTAACTTTTTTACGATTGTTTTTTTTGGCAAATTCAAACGCAGCGCGGATAATCCGTTCGCAACCTTTTTTCGTATTGACTTTGCACGAAAGCGCATACTCGTCGCCGTTCAGATTTTTAAATGGCGCAAACGGCTTCGACAATTCCGATAATTTCGAAGAAAGTTCGGGAGGAACCGGTGAGAATTCCACACCGGCATAAAGGTCTTCAGTGTTTTCGCGGAAAATGACGAGATCGATTTTTTCTTTGTAATTCAGCGGATTACCCGGATAAGCTTTGCACGGGCGCAAACACGTGTAGAGATCGAACAATTGGCGCATCCGCACAATCGGTGAACGGTAGGTAAATCCCTGGCCTTTCAGTGCGATAGCCAATTCATGTTCCGCTTCTTTGGCTGGCTTAGACGTGATGGCGCCGAACATCGCGGCGTCCACGTTTTGAAGCAAACTGATCGTTCGTTCCGGAAACGCGTCGCCTTCTTTACACCAGAATTCCCATCCGATGTCGCCGTGAATATATTCCGCATCCAGCGCGGCGCGGTCGAGCACGATCTTGGCGGCTTCCAGAACTTCAATGCCCACGCCGTCTCCAGGCAGCCAGGCAATTTTATATTTTTTCATGCGTCATTCTCCTGAAATTTTTTTATGCCATCAATCCTGATAAAACGGCATTAGACTAATATTTAAATGTAATCAAAATACGTTCTTAGAACTCTGACGTACATCATAGAAAAACATGATTGATGCTCAAAAAAAACCGGTGAGTGAGGGAGGATGTTTTGGAGTGGAGGGAATCAGTCGGCAGTTATAAATTGGTAAAAATCAGGAATATCGGAGCCAATGTAAGCGAATCCGGTATCAAAGTTTATTTTACTTGCAAAAGTTTGAACAGCAATTTAACGTTCACGGATGTTCTTTCAATAAACATAAAGGGAATTATGAAAAACTTATTCCAGTCTGAATGTGCGAATGAAATTTTGCAGCGCATCGACCGCCTTACTCCGCAAACACAGCGTCAGTGGGGCAGGATGGACGTTGCCCAGATGCTGGCGCATTGTGCGGTGACGATGGAAGTTGCGACCGATCAGAAGTATCTGCCGTGGGCATTTATCGGTAAAATTCTGGGACGATTTTTCAGATCCAGTTTTATAGGCGAAAAACCGGTTCCCAAAAACAGCCCCACCAACCCGGCTTTTCTCATGACAGGGCAACATGATTTTTTAGCCGAAAAAGAGCGTTTGAAAAAACTAGTTCGCCAATTTTTTGAAGGCGGCGAAAGTAAATGCACCAAACATCCTCATTCGTTTTTCGGCCCGCTTACGGCAGTAGAGTGGGCGACCGGTATGTACAAACACCTCGACCATCACTTGCGTCAATTTGGGGTTTGAAAATTAAATGAGCGTTGTGGTGGAATCTTGATGCAACGCCTATTCGGCCAGGTCAGCCTAGTATTGGATCACGTAATATTATAGATCATGACGGTCGCCGTGGCTTTTCGGGGTAGAAATAACCAAAAAACGTACGTCACCATCGGAGTCATTTAGAAACTGATGAGGTGTGCCTGGTTCGATCAAAAGCCCTTCACCGGCGTTTAGCCGAATAATATTATCATTGATCTTCAGTGTTCCGGCGCCGTTCACAATGTAAAAAAATTGTGTCGCATGATCATGGTAATGATTCTTTTCAGTCGCGCCGGGAGGAACAATTTCTTCGATCACGGACAACTTATCCGACTTGATCAAATGGTAACCATCGCAATGATCGCCCCATTGATAATGTTCGGCTGTTTTGATGGAAATGGGTTTCACACATCGGCCTCTATTTTACATCATCGGCTAGTTAAACAATTTTTCCTATTTATTTAAAACATTATTCAGCTTTTGGTATGGTGTAACCATCACTGAAAATCCTTTTAAACTTTGTTTCATTTGAAACACAAAGAGTCATACGCATTTTATTTTAATCATAGTCTTCAAATTCCTTCTTGCGCTAAAACATACGCGAGAATGGCCATCGCCGCTGCGCCGAGTTCGAGTTCGCGTTCATTGACATTTTCAAGGACATCGTGATCCGAGTGATGATAATCGAAATACCGGTGCGGATCGACGCGCAATCCAATCGCCGGAACGCCGATTTTAAAAAGTTCGCCGACGTCCGCGCCGCTGCCGTCTTTTTTGATATTATCGGCGTCGATGGGATCGAATAAATACGCCCATCGGGCAATTTTTGGAAAAGCGAGCGAATCGGATTCCACATCAAAACCTTTAGGCGTTGAGCCTCCGCCGTCGGATTCGATCGCCGCAATGTGCCTTTCGCCTTGCCGGTCCTTGGCGGCGTACTCTTTAGCGCCGCGTAACCCGTTTTCTTCATTAGCAAACAAAACGGCGCGAATGGTGCGTTTGGGTTTGATTCCGAGCGATTTCAATAAACGAATGGCTTCGATTGACTGGACGCAGCCGGCGCCGTCGTCATGCGCGCCCTGGCCTTTGTCCCAACTGTCGAGATGTCCTCCGATGACGACCACCTCATTGGGTTTTTCCGTTCCGGTAATTTCGCCGATCACATTGAACGATTCGACGTCCGGGAGCGTGTCGCAATTGAGTTTAAGATTAACCGTTACCTTTTTGTTTTTGGCGAGTAGTTGGCTCAAAACGTCGGCGCCGACGAGGCTGATGGCGGCGGCAGGCACGCGCGGGACGCTGTCGTTATACCGCATGGCGCCGGTGTGCGGCACGTCGTCGTGGCGCATGGTCATCGAACGGACGATGGCGGCTACGCCTCCGGCACGCGCCGCTTCGATCGCGCCTTTTCCGCGCTGTTCCACCGCGCCGCCGTACGCTTCAAAAGGCGTAATCAAGCTGCGATCCATTGGACGGTTGAAGAAAATGATTTTGCCGCGGGCCGTTTCGCCCAAAGCTTTTAGTTCATCAAAAGACTGGACTTCAATGACTTCCGCCGTTATGCCTTCTTTCGGCGTCGGCCTGCTGCCGCCTAGCGCCGTGATCGTTAAGCGTTTCGTTTCCGGACCGACGACGGTCAGTTCTTCGACATCGCCGCGAATCCAGTGAGGCACCATCACCGGCTCTAACCAAACTTTATCGAAACCCAACGATTCCATCTGCAACTTGGCCCATGTGACGGCTTTTTCCATACCGGGCGAGCCGCTAAGCCGCGTTCCAACATTCGTCGTAAGATCCGTGAGCATAGAATAAGCCTGTCCCGATGAAAGTGCCGTGGAATACATTTTGACCGCGAGAGAATCGTAAGCCGGATTGCCTCGGAACGTTTCCTGTTTTGGTGAACATGAAAAAATAAACACAATGACCAGTACAATCCCCAAAAAAAGCCAGTGCATCAGTTTCATTACATCAATCTCCTTGAGTGTTTTTGAAGTGAAAATTTAAAAATGAAAGAATGGTGTGAATGTGTTCTAATCGGAAATTTTTGATTCTACCGGAACGGCGGCAATTTTTTCTTTTGGCTTGAGCGTGACGATGACGACGGCGGCTACGATCACGGTCGCGGCCAGCATGGTCCGGAAAGTCAACTCCTCGCCGGCCAGCAACCAGCCAAGAAATACGGCGACGACAGGATTGACGTACGCGTAAGTAGCAACGAGATTCGGCGACGTTTGTTTCAATAGCCACACGTAGGCGGTGAAACCGATCAACGCGCCGACTAAAATCAAATACAAAATGGACCATATCGATTGCGCGGAAACGGCCGACAGGTCAATGCGCGCCGTTTCACCGGACGCCAAACCGACCACAGCCAAAATCGCGCCGCCGGCGAGCATTTCCATTCCGATGGACAACAGCGGATTGGACGGCAGCGGTGCGTGGCGGGAATACAGCGACCCGAACGACCATAAAAGGGATGCCGTAATTAAAACTCCTGCGCCGATCAAATCGATGCGTCCTTTGCCGATCAGTTCCTCCGGACCGACGAGAATCGCGAGTCCGATGAGTCCGAGCAAAACGCTCCCGATCTCTCTCACGCCAGGACGAATCCGATCGTGATGAAGCCAGTTGAGCACGGTGATCCACAGCGGAACGGTAGCGATAAGCAGCGCCGTCAGCCCCGAAGGCACGTACTGTTCCGCCCAAGTCACGCCGCCGTTGCCGCCCATCAGCAATAATCCGCCGATGATAGTCGCCGAGCGCCAATGAAGAGGCGTCGGCCGTTCAGAGTTACGCAGCCGTGCAAAAACATACATGATCGCTCCGGCAACCAGAAAACGCGCTCCCGCCATCAAAAAAGGAGGAATTGTGGCGATGGCAAATTTGATTGCCAAATACGTTGATCCCCAAATCAGGTAAATAGCGGCAAACGCAAGTACGATTTTGAATGAACGTGACATAGTGAATTTCCGGTGATAAATTAATTTTTTGTCAATATCAGAGCGACGGCGATCAAACTCACGCCGGCAATTCGTTCCTGCCACAACACCGCTTTCGGGCCGGGCAAAAACGTCGCGCCTTTTTGGGCGAACCAGCCGTACGCCGTCAAAATAATATATTCAGTGGCCATACACGCGATTCCGAGAATCGTAATTTGAACGGCAACCGGCTTTTGCAGGTCAACGAATTGCGGCAGCATCGCACTGAAATAAATGACGGCTTTCGGATTAGCAGCTTGCGTGACGATGCCGTCGATTAAAAAACGGCTGCCGGGCGGTTTCGCTTTTGGTATCATATCGCCGGGCTTTGCTGCCATCAACGTGCGAATTCCGATATAAAAAAGATACCCGATGCCTGCCCATTTCAGAATTGAAAATACGATCGGATTAGCCGCCAGCACGGCCGACAATCCCAAAGCAGATAGCACAAAATAACTCGTATTGATAATTTCAATTCCCACCGCTCCCAGCATACTGGCGCGTACGCCGTATTTCATCCCTTGGCCGAGAATCAGAAAAACGGCGGGCCCAGGCGACAACGCCATCAGAAAACTCGTGATAAAAAACCATGTAAATAAATCGTAATTGATCATAAAAAATTTATTTGGTTTCGTTAACAGGCAGACACATCGTTTCCTTGACCGTATCCATGACGATGGTCGTTCGAGTTGACTGAATAGACGGAAGCGCGCCGATTTTTTCCCGCAAAAGTTTCCCGAGAGCGTCCGTATCCGTCGTACGAACTTTCAGGAGATAACAATCTTCGCCGGCAATATGATGTACTTCCAGAACTTCCGGAATTTTCGATAACGTGCGCGCATTTTTTAATTCACCGGCTTTATCCGCCGATCGAACAAAGACGTACGCCAGTAAGCCAAGCCCGACGGATTTGGGATGCAGCCGCGCTTCATAACTTAAAATAATTCCGCGCTCTTCCAATTTACGGATCCGCTCAAAAACGCCCGATGGCGCCATCCCGACTTCTTTGGCAATGTCGGCGTTGGTCGCGCGCGCATTTTTCTGCAGCAAAGCCAGAATTTTTTGATCAATTTCATCCATGGCTTTTAGCGGGTTTTCCAAAGTTTAAAACTTCATAATGATACACATTAGGCTCAAATTCCAACAAAAAATCTTTGTCTTCCGGATAATAATAAGCTTTGTCCACGTCTTGTCCGGCAAATGACCGGATCGAATCCATCGAATCCCATAATGAAATCAAAAGAAAATGTGCGACGCCGTTTTCAATCCGCCGCAACACGTACACGCCGTCATTGCCCTGCGTTGCTAGATAATCGCGAATGCCTTTTTTATCGAGAAATTCGGCGTAGGCATCGGATTTTGCCGCCGGTACTCGCCCATGCCATGTTCGGGCAATCATAGGTATCTCCTTATTATCAGCGGATTCGTATTTTGATTCATATTTTGAATATTATTCAAAATAAAACAAAAATTATGAATAAAATTCAGTATTTATTGAATAAGCTGATTATACGTCAAAAAATCGAATACGTCAAGAGCCAATTTCTGCAAATTCTTATAGTCCATTCATGTGAGAAATTTAACATGATGTAAACCGTACGCATCATCGCGAATTTTTTTTACAATGGCCACCCGAAAATTGCGGTTTTATTATTGCTTTTCAAAATCGATTCCATTAGTTTAGGGCGCTTTCAAAGTTCATCACATTAATTTATTTTCACACAAATTTCTTTCGCAAAAAATGAAGGAGTGGGTATGAAGAACGTCTGGATGTATTTTCTGATACTCGTTGCTACAGTCAATGTAATGGTAGCACAGGAAAAGAAAATGGAAGTGACGGGATATCGCGGCGACGTAATCGGGCAATTTCAGTTTGCAGGCGGACGAGTTATGGAACTCGCCAAAGCCATTCCGGCTGAAAAATATTCGTGGCGGCCAGCTGAAGGAGTGCGCTCCATCGGCGAAGTGATCATGCATGTTGCGGGCGGCAATTACTATCTGCTCGGAATGGCCGGCATCAAAGGCAAAGAACTGGCTAAGGATTATGAAAAAGAAACCAATAAAGAAAAAATTCTGGCCGAACTGAAGGAATCAATGGATTGGGCCAAAGAAAGCGTCATGAAAATGTCCGACAGTGATCTTGAAACAAAGGTCAAAATTTTCGGCGGACAAGAATCGACCAAACGCAATGTTCTAATGATTGTAGTCGGGCATCATCACGAACATCTTGGACAACTCATTGCGTATGCCCGGATGAACGGCATCACGCCGCCATGGAGCGTTAAAGAATAATAAGAAGGTAATACCTACACATTCTCGCACAGTCGCCGGGCTACTAAATATTCTGTGCCCGTGCGACTCTGCGAGATGATGTTTTTCGAATGGTTCTCTATGCTTTGGATTCAACATTCTGCTTGAGGGATTCTCTGAAATATCGTATCATACGGCGACCCGGATTTTGATTTAATGTCTTAAAACATCGAGGTATTATGAGCAAGCCGATAGTGGGCGTTGTCATGGGCAGCGATAGCGATTGGGAAGTGATGCAACATGCTGCCGAACAATTGAAAGCGTTTGGTGTTCCGTATGAAACGCGTGTAGTTTCAGCGCATCGGACGCCCGATTTATTATTCGAGTACGCTGAAAAAGCTCATGAACGCGGGTTGGTATGCATTATCGCAGGCGCTGGTGGCGCGGCGCATTTACCCGGCATGTTGGCCGCAAAAACGACGATTCCGGTGCTCGGCGTTCCTGTTCCTTCCAAATATTTAAAAGGAATGGACTCGTTATTATCAATTGTCCAAATGCCAAAGGGCGTTCCGGTTGCGACGTTTGCAGTCGGCGAAGCCGGAGCCGCGAATGCAGGACTATTTGCCGTCTCCATCATCGCAAGCCAGGATACCGCTCTTGCCAAAAAGCTCGGCAGTTTCCGTAAGACGCAGAAAGAAAAAGTTCTGAACATGAAACTTCCGGAGATCAAATGATTCTTCCGGGAGCGACGCTGGGGATGTTGGGCGGCGGCCAACTGGGGCGAATGTTTACCGTCGCGGCACGCACGATGGGCTATCGCGTTATCGTTCTTGATCCCGATCTGAAGAGTCCTGCCGGGAAAATTGCCGATAAACATCTGTGCGCCGATTACCATGATCATCAGGCGCTGAATGAAATGAGCGCGTCCTGCGCCGCGATCACGACGGAATTTGAAAACGTTCCGGCCGACACGCTTGAAATTTTGTCAAAAACGTGTTTCGTCCGTCCGTCCGCCAACGCCGTGGCTGTCACGCAAGATCGCATCAACGAAAAAAATTTCTTATTCGCCCGCCAAATTCCCACTAATCGTTTTGCTGTCATAGAAAACGAAAACGGCATTCGTGAAGCATTTCAGAAAATCGGTTCGCCCGCGATTCTAAAACGAAGCCGGCTTGGATATGACGGCAAAGGCCAGTGGCGCGTGGCGTCATTGGATCAGGCCATGGATGCTTTTAATGCGATGGGGAAAGTAGCATGCGTACTCGAGGAATTACTGGAATTTCAAACGGAAATTTCCGTTGTGCTCGCGCGCAGCGTCGGCGGTTCCATTTCAACTTATCCTACCGGCGAGAATATTCACGTCAATGGCATTCTCGATACGACGATCGTACCGGCGCGTGTTTCTACTGAAATCAGTGACCGAGCACAATCGATTGCTAAACGCGTCGCGGAAGAACTCAATTACAATGGCGTATTGGCCGTGGAAATGTTCGTCATGCCGGATGGACGCGTTTTGGTGAATGAAGTCGCGCCGCGTCCGCACAATAGCGGGCATTACACGCTCGATGCCTGCGTGACGGATCAATTCGAGCAGCAAGTTCGTACCTTATGCGGACTTGAACCCGGCGATACGCGCCTGCTCTCACCGGTCGTGATGATTAATTTGCTCGGTGACGTGTGGGGAAATTCGCAGCCGCAGTGGGAAGAATTGCTTGACCATCCTCAAATCAAGCTGCATCTCTACGGAAAAACCGATGCCCGCCCGGGACGGAAAATGGGTCATTACAATGTTTTGGCTGACCATACTGATAACGCGCTCGCTCTTGCGCGCGAAGTGTTTGAACGTTTGAAAACAAAATAAGAGCCTGTCAAAATCTGTCCAATCCGTCCGGCGCTATAAAGATTGTGACATTCACCAATGTTTGTACAATTATTCGTCCGTATGAAAATACTATTGGCCTTCATATTTGTTCTTCCGCTTCATGCGCAATTTTTTCCTGATCCGACCAATGCGGATTTCGTTTTAGCCACGCCGGATTGGATCGTCTGGCGAACGTTTCAGCCGATTATCGATTCTAATAATATTATCAACGACCGGCAAAACGGGCTGCGCACGTATTACATTCAATCCGAACCCGGCTCGCAAGGCTGGCCGGTCAATAAAGAAACAATCGGAATGATTGAAACATTCAATCCGATTTGGGTTTGGAAAAACGGTACGACGATTTCCTGGGATATGTTTATGTCGTACGCATTTAAAAGTGATGTCGTTCATATCGACGATACCACGACACACTTCAAAGGCGCAACGGAACTTCCGACGCTGCGGCATGTGTTTGAAAAAGGACTGGTCTTCATCGTGCCGAAATCGGAAGTGACTTTGGAATCCGTTCATCCGTTGTATTTCGTTCCGTGGTCATGGAATAATCAGCTTCTGGATTATCGACATGCCGCACAAGTGTCTGACGATCTCGGTATTTCGTATTGGAGCGGGCGTATACTCAACTCTGAAAATGCCATTGCATTTATGCGGGTGGGCGTTCTTTTCATCTACGATTTGCAAAAACAGAAATTAGATTCTGTCAAAACCGACCGGTATTTGCAGGATTTGGTCGTCATGGATGACCGGCGCCTTATTCTTCAAAGCGACACTTGCCTGATCGTCTATGACCGCGTGACAAAACAGATGTCAGATATCCCATTTCTTGAAAAAATGGTTGCCTTCGCCGTTCGCGGAACGTCGTTTTACGGATTCATTCCGACTTCCGAAGAAGTAGAGACAACTTCTTTTGATCTGATCCGAACGGATATTTTAACAGGCCGCAAATCCATTTTGCTTCAGTTGACCGAATTGAATCACCGATTGGGAGGTTCCGCCATGTATCCGATTCATTTTATTCGCGGCGATAATCTTTGGGTCTGGAAAAACGATCGATGGGTAAAAATCAGGCTCTGACATTTTCGAGAGGAATCAAAACCGCCACCGACGTTCCACCGTTTGCATTACTTTTCACTTCAATTTCCCCGCCATGTTTCTTCACGATTGCATAAGTCTCCGACAATCCTAATCCTTTGCCGTCGCCGACGGGCCGCGTCGTAAAGAACGGTTCGAAAATGTGCGGCATCACATCGGGTGAAATTCCAATTCCGTTATCCTTAAAAGTTATTTTGGCAAAATGTTTTTCTGAAAAAATAATTTCCTCGGTTGCGATGAGAATCCGGCCTTCCTCGGCCTTCAGTAAGTTTTTGGACTCAGCGTCACGAATGGCCAGAACGGCGTTCGATAAAATATTAACGAAACACAAATTCATTTCCTGAATATTGATCCTTACCGGCTGATTGAATGCAAACGATTTTTCGAAACGAATGTCGTTGTATTGGTTGAAAAATAAATCCAACGCCTGGTTCAAATGCGATTCAATTTCTGCATCCGCAATGCCGTGCGCATCGTGACGGGTAAACGTTCTCAGATTATGGACAATATCTTTGATGCGTTCGCTTCCCGTTTTGGCGCTTTGAATGGCCGACCGGAAGTCATCGAGCTGTTGTAAAAATTCCTCCGCGTTTCCGCCCTCGTTTTTAACTTTGGTCAACAGAGTTTCAAGAGATTGAATTTGCGATTGCATTAAATCCAGGTTCGGTATGACGAATGTCAGCGGGTTATTGATTTCATGAGCAAGGCCGGCGACCATTTGTCCGACTGAGGCCATTTTTTCCGATTGTACCAACTGAATCTGTGTTTCTTTCAGTTCCTGAATAGCCGCTTCAAGTTGGACGTTTACCGATTTCAGGTAATCGCGCTGCGCCTCGATTTCCCGCCGCGCGGATTCCAACGCCGCCGTACGTTCTTCCACTTTATTTTCCAGTTCCTCGTTTCTTTTTTTAAGAAAATCTAAACGCCAGCGGATAATACCGTACGCCAGTGCGACCACGGCAAAAGTGTATAACGCGTACATCCAGCCGGTCCGGTACCACGGCGGCTTGATGCGAAATTCAAACACCGCCGGCTCGCTCACGTTGCCGTAAATATTACGCGCGCGTACGAGAAACCGATAACGGCCTTCGGGGATATTGGTATAATCTTTCCGCGATTCCGCCGTCCATTCCGACCAGTCGGGATCGAATCCTTCAAGTTTGTATTGAAAAAGAGTAGCGGCTTCTTTGACATAGCTTGTAGCGGCGTATTCGAACCGAAGCGCATGGTCGTGAAAATCGAGCGTACCTCCGGCGATAGCCGAATCTCCGCGCACGGCTGCTTTTCTGATCAACGTAAAAAACGGCGCATCGACGTTCGATTTCCCGCGCGTATCGTACCGGATGAGTCCTTCCGGCCCGCCCAACCACACAACACCATTGGGCTCGGCGTAAGTTCGATAAATCGGATATTGAGAAATTTCCAAAAAACCAGGCTTCCGGTAAAGTACGCCAGTCCATCGCGCCAATCGGGGGTAAAATTTGTAGAGAGTGCGGGGAATCCGCATTCAAAAAGCAAGGTCAATGCCAGGGTGGCGACTCCGGTTTCTGTCAAAGAAAGGCGATGAGCCGGATTTTTAAAAACCCAATACCGCCGCTCGAGCAACCAGATGGTCAGTAAAAGCGGCATACAAAGCAGGCAATCCAGGTAGTTGTCTAACCACGAAATTGAAATCCCTCCTATTTTTTGTAAAACCTGGTGGAAAGCAAACAAGCCGGCACAAATCAGGAATACCGGATGGTTTAAAGGCCGGGGCATCTTATAAAACTGCAAGAAAAGCAATGGTCAGGCCGATAACCAGGAACGGCGAAAGCAGGATCATAACCAGTACTCCCGTAAACTTAATGACTAATTTCATCGCCAGTGCTAACGTACTGTCTCCTTCTTTTGCTTCTGCCCAGCGGTCAAAAGCACCGTAAATATTTGCCGCAGCTCCCAGAACCTTGTTACCGGATTTGGACTCCAGTTCTTCTAATTTGATCTTCATTTTCTTAAGATTTTAGATTTAAGATTTAAGACAATAGATGTTGGACACCGTCCACCGTCCACCGTCCACCGTCCGACATCCAAACTTAGGACAAATGTACTAAAACTTTTTTATTAGTACAAGTGTACTATCTTTGTTTTCGACAAAGAAATTGAGTATGCGGATGAACAAGCCAACAACCAAAGACAAAATTCTGGAAGAAGCCCTCCGGCAGTTCAATGCCACAGGCAGCGAACGCGTCAGCATCCGCAACATTGCAGGGGCATTGGGCATCAGTGCAGGAAACCTGACTTATTATTATAAAAATACGGATGCATTGGTTCACCAGTTGTACCTGAACCTGGTAAGTGATCTGAATGCGCAGATTCACGTCCTGCGCCAGCAGGGCGAGCCTGATTTTGCGTGGTTAGTGGAGCAAACGGAGGCGACCTTTCGGGTGATGTACAAATACAAATTTCTGTTGCTCGATTTTCCGGCTATAGCCCGGCGGATTGAGCCTCTGCGCACCCACTTCCGGCAATTGATGGAATCGCGGAAAGTCGAATTCCGCATGCTGATGTTGTATTGGGTAGAAAAAGGTCTGCTCCGGGCAGAGTGGGCACCTGGCCTGTACGATAACCTGATCCTGCAGAGTATGGTTTTGGCCAACTGCTGGATTGCAGACTCCGAACTTCATTTTGACGGCGAAACAGATCAAATCATTTCCTACTACTGTGATCTGTTTATAGGCATCATAGCGCCTTTTCTTACTGAAGCTGGCTTGGTTACTTATGCGGTTTGGAAAGGGAAAATGGGCAGGTAGGCAAAATGCCAAAACTGGAGTCATGGGAACCAGGAACCTTTGAGGCCTTGATCCTGGTTCCCATGCTTCCTTTTTCAATACTTTAAAATCCGCGACAAGCCTTTTTTGCCATTGGCTTCAATGTTCAACACATAAATGCCATTGGTTAAGGTGCTTAAATCCAGGTTGTTGTCATTGACTTCCCCTTTAAAAACAGCGCGTCCGAATAAATCATGAATGGAAACGAATACCTTACTTCCCGTTGTGTACCCTTCAAAGTCAAAGAAAACTGTTCCCGTCGCCGGATTTGGAAAAACGGAGAAACCCGGGAGCACGGGCGGCGTTTGGACTCCAACCAGCAGCGGCGAACCATTGTATTTGAACAAGGCGGGGTGGGAGGCCGAAGTTAGCTTTCCGCCGCCGACCCAGCCGGTTTCGGGGCTTGTGAAAACGACTGAATTGAGTGGCTGCCCCAGCGTTTCGACCGACCAGGTATTGCCAAAATCCTGTGTAATGGCGACTCTTCCGGAGATGGTACCATAATTTGAAGCCAACACATACGCGCCGGGAGCGCCCGGGACTGCAGCAATGTTCCACCCGAAATTGCCGGGCTGCGAAGCCAGGTTTGCCCAGGTTGCTCCCCCGTTGGTACTTCTGGCGATGCGGTTGATGCCAAAACTATTCTGATTAAAAAGCAGGCCATTTTCATGATCCTGAAAAGCAACAGAATAAATGACGGTTCCTGTGCCCAGCCCGGCATTCAGAAACTCATAAGAAGCTCCGAAATCGGTAAACCGAACAAGACGTCCTTCAGAAGTCCCGTTCCACAAAGTATCGCCAACGGTACAGGACATATTGGTACCTGAAAAAACCAATTGAAATTCATCATTGGTGTACCCTGAGAGGTTAGCATTGGCCCAGGTAGCCCCATTGTTATCGGAGCGACTGATTGCCTGCCTGTTGTGAGCCAGCCAATGCTGGCCGTCCTCAAACAGGTTCAGCGCAACGCCTGTACCGATATTATTCAGCCGGAGCGTCCAGAGATCACCTCCATCAGCAGTTCTGTAGAGTTTGCGCCCAGCTCCGCCACCGTAATCCTGAGTTGTAATCCAGGCCGTCAGCGAATCTACCGCGACGATCCGGAAACTGATGGCACCTGCCGCTTCTTCTATTTCAGCCACCTTCCAGGTTTGGCCGCCGTTCGAGGTGCGCAGGATGTAAGGGCGGTGTGTGTTCGGGATAGGCGCCTGGTAGTATTCCCCGGAGGCAACAGCCCATACCACATCGTCGCCGACAGCGGAGATACTGAAAATGACGTAGTTAGCAGGAAGCATACCTGCGGCCATGGGCGTCCAGTTTTGAGCAGGAAGTACAAAAGCAGAAGCAGCAAAAAGAAGGAAAAGTAGATTTTTTTTCATGGTAGTTGTTAGATTTAACGGGTTATTATTTCACCTGCAATATTCCCTGATCGCTGCCTTTTTCTCTTGCACTATTGTAGCCAATCTTTGGACTATTGTAGCAATCAGCCTACAATTGCTTCGGTGCCCGGAGATACTCCCAGCATTTCCAGAGCACAAATAAAAAAGCGAAAATGATCGAACCCAAAATGGTTAAAGCGCCCCCTTCCGGATTGGCCTTAAATTCAGGCGCGTCCAAATACGCGTTCAGCATGACAATTGCGTATCCGAATATGCAACTGTAAGCTAAAAACTCCTGCCACTTTTGGTATTTGGTCACTTTGACCAACAAGGTTGGATCGGGCGTTTTTTCTAAAATTAATGCATCCCGAAGCACTGCATAATTGCGGTAATATTGCGGAGAAAGGGAAAAATACCTGCCACCGGGCAGTCCCACATGCAAAGACTCCATCCTGCCGCCACCTTTCATCCGGACGTAGGTAAGCGCATACCCGGTAATTTGGGCTACAAAAAAATCCTCCCGACGGAAAATGCCCCGCAAGCTTACCCGGTTGCCTTCTATACGAAGCGCGTAATAGCCATGCCACAAACCCAGCAACAGGAGCAGGGGGAAGGATGCCATACTGCAAAACAAGAGCCGCCCGCCGCGCAGGTCTTCCCAGGAATAAACAAGCCCCGTCAATATGCCGGCCAGGATCAACGCCAACACCGCGGTGATGATGAGGAAGGAAATGGCAATTTTGGAGCGGAGGGTGGTCATGGCATACTTGTTTTATGTAGCGATTTACCGCTTAGGTACATAGCTTATACTTGAAAATGCTACAAAATTGACGACCAGATTTTAATGGATAATTTTTTTATTCCTTTTGCCTGTACATGAGCAGCTCTGGCTTTTGACGGGTTATCTGCGCCGTGTTGCTCCATGTAATCCAAATCAAGATGCCGGGACAGCGAAACTGATCCAATCGTCTTTAACTTTAGATGAACATTACCGCTACAAAGTAGGTCAAAAGGCCTCCACTGCTCAAAAGGCGTACTGCCGTCTACCAATAGTGTTTCAACTTCCCAAACTTCCATGCTTTGTGACAAGGCGCTTTCATGCATCAATACATAATAATTTTCTAAAACGATCGTGGACCGGGGAGGCAAGTAAAATGCCAGAAATGAATTAAATGCAGGCGAGTCAGTGCCAAAAAAGCGGGTCTCTACAATTTGAAGGTTTGAGCGTTCTGCCGGGAATTTTCGGCTTTCAACGAAAGGAGTATCCTGTGGGGAGTAAAAGAAACCATCGGAAGGCAGGGTATCCCCAAAAATCGGGGGAAATACATACCATCTTGGTGTGTTAAAGTCATTGGTCAGGGTGAGTTTCAAACAGGCCTCATCCATCCTGGAAAATGGAACGGTATCCAAATATGTTATAATTACGGGACTTCCGCGTTCGTCTTTTTCTATGCTTTGGAAGTAACGATCAAGGTACCAGTTTTGATAGCCCCAAAAAAGTAAGGCGAATAGTAGGATCGTACTATATAGAATAAACCGAAATTTATGAGTTTTGGTCCTGGACATTACATTTGCATTATTTCAGGAATGCTTTTACGCTGTTGTTCTAGGCGTGCAACTTTCCTTATATTTTGTCAGTTATTTGATCAAACCGCAGGCCACTGCTTTCCAAATGCCTTCCCAGAGTTTTTTCGCGAGCCAGCCAAGTAAACGTTCGGCCCCCAAACCACCGGGCACGGCGCCATACACTTCGCACGGTGAGCCCCATAACCGGTATTTCTTCTTCTTGAATGTCTAAAGTACCAGCCCCATGATTGGCATTTTTTAGGATTTGTGTGCGTGGCCGGATTCGTGTAGGGGTTTGCCCGTTTATCAGGCGCGGCATAGCCGCACGGCGCAGGGTCATTTCTGCAGCTTTCGTGGCATCGGGGCGGAACGGAATAAAGGGTATCCAATTTGGTGGCACGGTAGTTCCGAGTACATACTGTAAAGCTGCTTCGTTTTTTTGATTGTCCGGTGGCATGTCAACTGGCGCACCTGCCAATTGGCGAAGCCATGCTTCTGCATTCGCCCCCGCATTTTGCCCGTCAATGCCTTCTCCCAGGCCATCCGGCACGATTTTTTCAACTGCCCAAACCATATTGGCCATCTCGTCCCGGATAAAATGGACTTCTTCCAACGCCGGGCTCTGCAGCAAAGCGTTCGCTGTTGGTGGGATATATAGCCAACCGTCCGGCATTGCTTTTTCGGACATTTGAAATAGTTCCCACTGACCGGGAGATGTTGTATTTAAAGCACTTTCGATCACAGATTGGACACCAAAAACGT
>JABWBZ010000042.1 GCA_013359335.1 bacterium | reverse complement strand
ATGCGCCTGGCCGGAACCGCGTCCAACACGGCGTCCATCGGCGCACGCGTAAGAGCCAAGGCAACCATCAACGGCAACAGCGTGTGGCAATACCGTGAATTGTCTGCGCAAAACACCTTCAATGGTCATAATGCCCTTGAAATTCATTTTGGTTTCGGCGACGCGTCTGTCGTGGATTCCATACAAATCATCTGGCCGTCCGGAATAACCAAAACGTTGATTCAGGTTCCAAGCAATCAATATCTCGTGCTGGCTGAAAATACAATTGCGGAAGCCAAACCCGTATTTTTGAAAATCCAAGCAAAAAATACTTTTGCGACACAAATGTTTTCTCTCACTTTGCAGGCGGGCGCCATCCCCTCTGCGTCTTATCACTTACTTGACCCGCTGGGTGATGCCGTTATCGATTCTGCGACCGGCGTATTGACGTGGACGCCGCAACCGTCGGATGTCGGAAGTCACGTGATGCATATCATCGCAACGAATAGCGCCGGAAGCGATACCGCTGAACTCACCATCGACGTTTTGGAATTTACCAAGCCGGTTGTGAATTTAAAAAACGATAAGGTTATGTTCGCCGGAACTCTTTACCGCGATACAATTCAGGCGGCGGGTAATCCAACGATTAAGTATTTTATCCTTTCCGCTCCGGCTGGTTTTGCGGTCGATTCAAGCACAGGCGTAATTCAATGGACGCCGGCGGCGGAAACAATTGAATCCGTGCAGCTATTGGCAAAAAACCTGGCCGGCCGCGATACGCTTTCGTATTCCATTCAGGTTGATCCCAAACCGACTTTATCGGTATTACAAAATCCGGCGCTCACGAAATATGCTGACCTGGTCTTGAATGGAGAAAATACAGTGGCAGGAAATCCTGCAATCAAAATCGGAAATGTGTCTCAAGGTAACATGACGCTGGTCGCCGGTACGGACCGGGTTTTTAAATTTCCGTTAGAATTTTTACAAACCGCCGACTATGTTATTTCCGTCGACGCGTTGAGCGCGAGCGGCTATAAGGTTGTGCTCGATAAAACGTTCAGCGCTGTCGTCGTTAAACCTTTAGTTAAAACCGAATTAAAACGCGACGCATGGAGTGTTATTTTTAACGAGCACACTTTTGCCGATGAAGCGGTCGTATTGGTCGAGCTGGATTCAGTTAACGGCGATCTTGTGATCAATTTTTCCGGACAACAAGAATTGAAAAAACCTATTCAGTTGCATTTCAAGGAAGCTTCTCTCGTGTATGCCATGAAAAATAATAAACGGATAAACGGAATATCAGAAAATGGTTCCAATACGGTCAATCTATCTGAATACGGATCATATCGCATTCTAAAATCAGGCGGAAAAAACTTGGAAACCAAGCGTCTTCCGAATGGAGTGGGGCTAATCGGAAATTATCCGAACCCATTTAATCCGACGACGTCGATTCAATATTCATTGAATCGTGAAACCAAAATCGACCTTGCAATTTACAACACGCTCGGTCAGCGCGTGAAAACTTTGTTTAGCGGGCAGCATCCGGCAGGATTTCATTCACGGACTTGGGACGGCACCAATGAACGGAATTTTACGGTAACGTCCGGAATTTATTTGGTTCGACTGAAGAGTCCGGACAACATATCCACACAAAAAATTTTGTTGCTTAAATAAAAGGATTCATTTATGAAAAGATCATTGATGGTCATCTGTTTTTTTTACTTAACAGGATGTTCCGGTTCCGATTCGCCCAGTGCATTGGAAAAAGGGTGGGATGCATTCAGCGCCGGCAATTATGCTGAAGCCATTACGATTCTCACTGAAGCTAAAAATGATAATCCGCAGAATGCGGAAATTCGTGCCGCGCTTGGCTGGGCGCTCATGCGGACGGACCAATTGCAAAGCGCTGAATCAGAATTCGATGCCGGAGCGCAATTGGCCAATCCATCAGCCGATTTGTTCGCCGGCTGGGCATTTGTTCTCAATGCGCTCAAAGATCATGCGGCCTCCAACGAAAGTATTGCTGAGTTAACTGCATTGGATCCCAATTGGATTTTTACGTACGATCAAAAATTGACTTATCAAGATTTAATGATTTTAAAAGCGGAAAATCATTTTCTTCTGGGAGAATTTCAATCGGCGTTGGCTGCGGTCATGACGGTCAATTCATCATTCAGCGCTGACGTGGCAACCGACGAAGGGCGAGGACAATTGGCAGCTGAAATTGAAAGATTACGGGGAGATTTTTCGAAACAGCTTAAACATTTAAACTATTTATTTTAGTCTTCTTTTATTCACATCATCCACAACTATGCTAAACTTCTTTCTCAACAAACCGCTGATTTTGCTCATCTGGCTGATGATTTTTTATTTAAGCTGTTCCGATGAAAATCAGTCTATGGATAATGGAATGAACATTCCTCCTTGTACGGATAGTATTGCAAATTGTGAGGACAGTACTTCAACGATCGATACGGCTAAAACCAGGCTGAAAGGCATTACGGGCTTTACTCTGTTTGATATTAATAATAGAAACAATTCATCTGACATTCGGCTTTTTTTTGATTTGTTAGATAATGCTAATTTGATTAAGGAAATTCGCCTGATATTGGTCAAATCCATATTGGCGCCGTCTTTTACTCAAGAAATTGCCGATACCGTTAGTGTCTATTCAATTATAGCGCCTGTTCAAACTTCCGTTAAAAAAACGCTCCCTCCGGCATTGCGCGATTCCGACGGTGATTCAATTGTAAAAGAAGTTGACTATACAGCGTTTATTTATCTTGTTGGCAAGGATACTGCCGTTATAAATATGCTGTCAGCGCCGGCCAATTTACAATTGAAAGATAAACCGTTACGGGATATGTATGTCAGCAGCCGCGGCACCAACGCAGTGATTTTATTCGACGGCGTAACCGGTGAATATATCAAGGATTTTGTTCCAAACGGATCGGGAGGACTTAATCTTACACAAGACGTGCTTTTCGGCGCTGACGGCAATCTGCTAGTGAGTGGGCGTGGAAATACGGCTATCAAAAAATACGATTCTAGTACCGGAGCATATATGGGCAACTTCACTTCCGGCTATACGCTTGATGAGCCTACAAAAATCAGTTTGAGTCCGAACGGGACTTTATTGGTCAGCCAGTGGGGGCAAAATAAAACCGGCGTGGCTGAATTCGATGGATCAACCGGAGCATTTATCCGTGAAATTATTCCGTCATTAAACCTCGGTATGGATCATGCATGGGATGCCGACAGCAATTTGCTTGTCGTTAGCTATGGTTCTCAGGATGTCAGGAAGTACGATGCTGCCGGAAATTTTTCGAGTATATTGATATCTTCCTCATTGCAAGGGCCGGTTAATCTGTGGTTCAATACTGATTTTACCATTCTTTACATTATCAATTGGACGAATGGTTCTGTGGATACATACACTCCCTCCGGCGCTTTTCTATCAAATTTTATTTCCGGACTCAACACGGCTGAAGGGTTTGCACTCGACGACGATAATCATATTTATCTTTGCGAGTGGGGATCAAATCGCATTAAACAGTATAACTATACTACAGGAAGTTTTATAAAAATTTTCAGTACGGGTCACGTTGTTCAGCCTAACAGCATTTCGTTTGGACCTAATTTGGATCCATAACGCCAAAACCTTAAGGAGCGTTGGAATATTTCATTGAGAAAAAACACAGGGCGGTAAACTTGACTTTCCTGATATAGGGGCGTACTTTTAAGTGCAGTTTAAAAATCCTCGCTTTTCCTTAACGTGCAGGTAACCTATGAACCTGTACCACCCCATCGTATTCGATCCTTTACCCTTCGAAAAATCAACGTATTATTTATATTCGCATTCCAAATATATACGGAGGCATCTGTTGATCAGACTATAGCGACTTGAATGACGCCGATGAAATCAATATGGCAATGGCACTTCCTAAAATTGAAATGAAATCATAAGTATCGGATTTTTTGTAAAGCCGATAAGATTTGAGCAGCCATGATGGCTCCGTAATAAAGGAGGTGCCATGATGCGAATAATCGGACGGCTAACGTTGCTTCTCTATCTTCTCTCGAATACCGCAAGTGCGCAGCTCTCACTACATCTATCAAACGAAATGGTTGTTATCAACCGCAACGCCAATGTCATCATCAGCGGCGATTGGCATCATCACGGTATTTATCAATCATCATCGGGGTCGCTGGTGTTTTGGGGTACGGACGATCAGTACATTTTTTCATTATCTAAAAAAATTGTTTCCGATGTGACTGTATTGAAATCTTCCGGCATGCTTTTTCTCACCGATACGTTATGGATTTCAGATTCATTACAACTTATTCAAGGCCGCGTTCGTTCCAATCGCGTGGCGCCGGTTTTTATCTTATCATCGGCCGTATTGGCTGGCGGAACCAAAGACAGTTATATCGATGGGCCGCTGATCCGTGTGTTTCCTATGTCGGCGACGGCCGATTCGGTCAGATATCCTGTGGGGGACAGCCTCGATTTCCGCCCGGTCGTCATCCGATCTCAACGCGTTGATACCGATTCGATTGTGCTGCTTATTGAACAAATTCACGGCGACGCCAAGGCATTATCATCGGTGTATGAAGGCGTGGACCAAGTATCGAAAATTCATTATTGGAAAATTTCTCAATCGGGGAACGGGGCGTGGAATTCGGCTCAGATTATCTTGTCGTACGATACCGTCGGGACGGATGATGGAGTTGAATTGCCGGAAGAATTGCGCATTGCTCAATTGGACACGACGGTATCCCATCGCTGGCAAAACCGTGGCGGGACAGGATCGGCGGCTCATGCCGGAGTCATTACCAGTCAGACTCTTTCAAATTTTGATTTAGGATGGTTTACATTTGGCGACGCGTCGGGTGGCGGAGACATTTCCCTGCCGGTCGTGTTATCATCATTTGAATTATCCGCTCATCGCAACAGCGTTTACGTGAGTTGGAAAACAGAGTCGGAATTCAATAACCACTGCTGGTTTGTCCAACGTCACTCCGGCGGTGAATTCGAAACGATTGCAACGATTGAAGGTAAAGGCACTACATCGGCTGCAACGGACTATGTCTATTTCGATGCAACTGTGTCCATCGGAAAGTCTTATACTTATCGATTAGCCGATATGTCTTATGACGGCCGTGTGCACATGCATGAAGAAAAAATAATCACCGCCGATCTCCCAAAAATTTACAAACTGCATTCCAACTATCCCAATCCTTTTAACGGACAGACGACCATTCTCTACGATTTACCTTTTTCGTCGGATGTAGAACTTTCGCTTTTCAATGTGCTGGGACAGAAAGTCATTCAACTCATTCACGCAAAACAAGAGGCCGGTTATTATCATGTAATCTGGGACGGGCGTAATGCTCGCGGCGAAGCTGTGGCCAGCGGTTTGTATATCATGAGAATGCAGGCCAGAAATTTAACCGATCGCAAAGCATCAGGTTTTATAAAAACAAAAAAAATGATGCTGTTAAAATAACTTCCTTTACCGGAGACAGGCTATGAAGACCCTCACTATGATCGCAGCAACGTTGGCGTGTTGGATATTGCTTGCAGAGTCGCCGGCGCTTTTCGGACAAACGTCCTTCCATATTTCCAGCAAAACAACCGGAGATACCTTGTTCACCATTGACAGCTCAGGCCGGGTCGGAATCAATACGACTTCGCCGGGCTTTCTTTTAGATATGCGCAGCAAAAGTATCGACCTCAGCGGTATCTTGCGGATCGGTAATTCCGACTTGTCGCACTATTTACGTTTTTACAGCGGCCGATCAAACACGCCAAACCCTATTATTATGTGGAATATGGGCGATTCATTGCGACTTGGTACGTCCTTGAGCGGCTTTTCGGAATGGATGAGAATCGCTTCCAATGGATACGTCGGCATCGGAACAATGGCGCCGCGAAACAGGCTCGAAGTAGCCGATACGATTTTTTCAAGCAGCGGCGGATTTAAATTTCCCGACGGGACCGTGCAGATAACAGCAGCCGGAGCGGGTTTGTGGTCATCATCAGGAAATCATCTTTATAGCACTAACACCGGCAATGTGGGGATCGGCAATACTTCCCCGATTAATAAATTGGACGTGGACGGTAAAATTGGCATCCGTGATTCGCAAATTGTTTATCTGCCCGACCAAGTTACTTTTCAGGGTTCATTATTTTTGGGAACCGGAGGCAATAACTTGTATAACCCCGGTGGAAGCTACAGTCATGGCCAGTTCAATACCGCTGTCGGTCTTGGCGCATTGTATCGCAATTATACGGGATTCAAAAATACCGCTGTTGGATATCATTCATTGTTTTCAAATCTCGGGGATCCGTCTTCGGGTGAAGGATCGGAAAATACGGCTATCGGTTATCAAACATTATTTTCGAACACATTGGGTTCAGGCAACACTGCGACTGGCTACCAGGCGCTGTATTCCGTAACTACCGCCAACGACAACACGGCACATGGTTATCAAGCATTGTATTCGAACCTTGGAAAAAGAAATACAGCTTTCGGCTATCGCGCGTTATATTATCACTCTCATTATGATGAGAATACGGCTGTTGGTTACATGGCGGGTTACTTGGATGGTTATTCCGGATTCAATGGCTCGGGTAACACACTTGTCGGCGCCTATGCCGGTAAAAACATCGACGGCGGTTCCAACAACACTATTATTGGTTACAGGGCCGGCGAAGGATTCGATTTTCCCGCTCCAACTTTTTCGGGAAATGTTATTATCGGAGCTTTTGCAGGACGGTTTGACGTAACGCAAAGCAACAGGCTGATCATTGATAATCAAAATACCACAGCGCCTTTGATCTACGGTGAATTCGATACGGATAAACTTAAAATCAACGGACGATTGGAGGCAACCGATACGATTTTTTCACGCTCCGGAGGCTTTAGATTTCCCGACGGGAGCGTACAGACGACGGCATCAGTCGGCGGCAGTAAGTGGTTAGGCGATACGGATATTTATTACTCTGCTGGAAAAGTGGGTATCGGAGCAACTGCACCATTGACACGATTGCACGTACTGGATCAAAGCATCGCCTTGCCCGTCGGAGCCCTGGTCAATGAATCAATTTCGATTGAAAATTCAGATGCCTGTTTAGGATTGTATAGTGACAATGGCGGCAACTATGGATCCGTTGTCAGTTTGGGAGAAGTTGTTTCCGGTGGCCTGACTAACAAGTGGGGCATTTACCGAACGACTTCCATTGCCAGTCCAGGAAATCAACTTCGTTTTTCGTTTGGAATCAATGCTAATTATGCTTTAAATGCAACATGGATGTCCATTAGTGCAAATGGCAGAGTTGGAATTGGAACGACGGCGCCGCTTCACAAACTTCACATTACTGATACCATGTATGTGAGCGCAGGCGGATACAAATTTCCAGACGGTTCGGTTCAAACAACCGCTGCGATCGGAGGCGGCAGCGGCGTCACGCTCGATCAGGCTTATGATCAAGGCGGCCCCGGCGCCGGACGAACGATTATTGCCGATGCAGGCGCTTTTCAGGTGAGCGGCGTTGACGGCGCATTGTTTTCCGGCACGTTTGGCAGCGGAACTCTGCCGGCAAGCGGCGCGGGAACGCGTATGATGTGGTATCCCGGCAAAGGGGCATTCAGAGCGGGAACTGTAGCAAATCAATGGGACATCGATAGTATTGGAAACAATTCGTTTGCATCCGGATATCGTTCCATGGCAAAAGGAAGTTCTTCAACTGCTTTAGGATCGAGTACAATTGCAAGCAACATTTATTCAACAGCGATGGGCTGGCAAACAACCGCCAGCGGGCAAACTTCTACGGCCATTGGACAAAACACCATTGCCAGCGGTCTGATATCTACCGCGATGGGTTGGTACACGCTCGCCACAGGTTTGTATTCCACAGCAATGGGCAGGCGAACCGTTGCTGTCGATACTTCGTCCATATCGATGGGCGATTCTACGATTGCCCAAGGACGGCATTCGATGGCCACTGGTTGGTGCACTAAAGCTTTGGGATTGGCTTCAACCACATTTGGTTTTAATACATCGGCCACCGGCGAGTATGCCATTGCCATGGGGCGAGCCAACTCAGCCAGCGGAGCAAATTCAATGACAGCTGGTTACCAAAATACCGCCAGCGGCATCTCGTCTATGGCAATGGGTTATCAATGTTCCACTGTCGGCGACTATTCTATGGCGATGGGATATTCCGTTATCGCACAATCGTACGCCTCAGTGGCTTTAGGCCGGTATAACGATACCGCAGGAGTGACCAATAGTTGGGATGTTGACGATCCGTTATTTGTGATCGGAAATGGCACCGTGTCTACACGATCCAATGCATTAACTATTCTCAAAAACGGCAATGTTGGTATTAATACCGAAATACCGACGACATCACTTGATGTCAACGGCGTAGTACGAATTCGTTCTGTCATTACCGGTGTTACCCCCTACTATGATCTTGCAGTCACTGCGGACGGCACTGTGTGCAGCATGTCATCCGATAAACGGCTCAAAGAAAATATCGTACCCATAAAAAAAAGCCTCGAGAAAGTGCTGCAATTGCAAGGAATGAACTTCTCGTGGATTGCTGATTCGACTCATGCCAGGAAGATCGGTTTTATTGCCCAGGATGTAGAAAAAGTATTGCCCGAAGTTGTGTTTACAAATAAAAACGATGGATACAAAGGAATTAATTATAACGAGATCGCCGCTGTTTTAACCGAAGCGATCAAAGAACAGCAGAAGCAGATTCAAGAATTGCGTGCCGAGTTAGAAAAAATGAAAGAGCAGATGTCAAATCTGAAATAGTTTTGCTTGATCGGATCAAATCATTTCACATGTGAGAGAAAAAAATTCAGAACCGTTTCTCTCGTATTCATCCCTGTAAAACTCCACGCGTGATCGCCATGGGTGACGGTGTACAGTAATACCTGATCGCCTTGAGCAGAACCGTAGCCGTCGAGTACGACGTAATCATTGACTCCTTGATTTTTTGCCGTATGATTCAACGATAACTTATCCGCCCAATGTTCCGCCGTAGCCGGAGCGGACAAGAGCGAAAACGAACCTTCGTCCGTGCCGTTGTACGGCAATACTTTATCTTGTTGGCCATAAATCATCATGACTGAAATCTTCTCGGCCGGTTGCCCGCAATCCTGCGACAAAGGCACGCTCATCGCCGACGCCACGCTCGCAATGGCCGCAAAACGATGGCCCAATTTACATCCGAGATTGTGAGCGAATAGTCCGCCTTGCGAAAAACCGACGGCGTAAATGCGCGTCGTGTCGACCGGGTATTTTCCGATGGCGTCGGAAAGGAGGTAATTGATGAATCCGACGTCATCGATGCCAAGCCGGTAAGGCTTATTACACCGGCAGCCTTCTTCCCAATTTTCAACTTTTGCGTCGGGATAAATAAAAATGCACGAATCGCGCTCGTCGGTTTCATAAAACCGCACGGTCGAGCGCATACCCGATCCTGTACCGCCGGCGCCGTGCAGCGCAAAAACGACCGGATATTTTTTTCCGGGCGCCCATGTCTGAGGCGTGTCGATGAGATACGTGCGATCGGCAAAGGATGAATCGGTAGGCGACAAAGGCGGTGAAGGCGGTGCGTATTCTTTCTCGCAGGCGCACGAAAAAACCGCAACGACAAAAACGATTATCCATTTCATTGAAATTGATTCCGATTTTTTTTTTCAACCTACGGATAACCCGCCGCAACCGCAATAACCCGTGTTGGTCAAAAAAAAATCCGGTGATGAATATTCAGTCACCGGATTTCTCTTTCATAAGAAAGTGAAGTTAGAAAAATTTTTCACCAAAATTTTTTACCAAAATAATAATTCAACGTCAACTGAAATTGCATCTGCTCCGTCTTTTCATACCCATAAAAAAAGAGTTGGCCAAAATAGTTTGTACCATTCAAATAAAAATATCCCGTTAAAGGTGATTGTGGCTTGTTTTTCAAATGCGTCCAACTAAACGATCCGTCAAGGCTGATGTGATCTTCAATATAATAAGTCAGAAAGCAGTTCAATTTAAAATAGGACGATGTATAATTATCGATACCAACCAGATATTCGTCATTAATTTTAACGTCAACATACGAATAAGACGGAGTAACGGTGAATAAAACTCGATCTGAAATTACATAAAGATGCTCAGCTTTAATTTCAAACTGTTTGACGTCTCCTACAGGATTGTCTTTTTTGTTGCCGACTAAAAAATCCCAATTGGCGATGCCATTAATTCCAATCTGTCCTTTTAACGAATAATTATGATACAAGCGAGTTCGCACGGCCGGTCCTATAAAATTTCCTTTAATTTTATCCTCGCCTAAGGTTGCTTCCTGAAGAATATCCAATCGGGTAAATCTTACGCCGGCATCCGCCTCAGCGCCTTCATAACGGGTTCCGTTTACTTCAGAAAAAATATCGTTGAGATAATGCATTTCAAACGGCGTAAGCTCGTTGAGTTTTTCGGAAAACGAATTCCAGAAAAATTTTTCTGGCCGGTCGTAAATCGCCTGATATCCAGGATACCTGGTAAACTCAATAGCGGCTCGTTCGATCTCCGATTGATCAAATTCGATATTCTTGCTCAAGGCTTTAAGCCTTTCGTTAAGGCGAAGCGCCTTGATGACCGGCGTCACATTGCGGACTCTTCCAAATCCGAAAGCCGCAGCGGCTTTAATATCATAATAGCGAAATAATATGGATGTTTTTTCCTTATCAATAAAAGGGGGCGAAACGTACTCTTGAGTAATTGTTGTTTTGTTACGATTGTAATAGTAATTGATTTCCGGTGCTGCCATACCATAGGTACTGCCATAATAGCGCCTGCTTTCACCGCGCAAATTTAACAACCATGTATGATAGTTTGAAGTTCTTTTGTAATTGTAATTAGACAAATCATTATTCGTTCGCGTCTTAGACTGCATAAACGATTTGTTTAAGAAACCTTCAGCCGTCATGGTATGATCTTCCGATTCTAAAAAATAATTGTACGACGGCGCTAATAACAGCGATTGGTTTGCAGAATAGTCGTCGTTGGCGTCATTTTTTCTATCGAGCATCGATCCCGATGCATTGATTAGAAATTTTCCGTTTGAATACCCCCATGCAGGAAGACGATAATTTTTCAGCGGTTTCGGATCGTTCGTCGATATTCCGACGCTGGTTTGTGCAGACGCCAAGACTGACCCAATCGCCAGCATAGCTGCAATTCGGTTGATGTACAACATACTCATTCTCCTCGGTTGATGATCAAGGCTACTGTGTAAACTACGTTAAGAATACTCCACGTACTTTAGAATACTAGGAATTTTTTTATATCAATACTTCGCCAAATCTTCGATAGCTTTTACGATATCGTGATCCTGCGGCAGGACCACTTCTTCGAGAAACCAATTATACGGAATTGGAGAATCTTTCGCGGCAACGCGGCGCACCGGCCCGTCGAGATATTCGAACGCGCGATTCATAATCTGGGCAATAATCTCGCCACCAAATCCGCCGAATTCGCAGTCTTCATGCACGACGATACACTTGTTGGTTTTTTTGATTGATGCTACAATCGTTTCCATATCCAGTGGAACAATCGTACGGATATCGATGATCTCGACTTTGACGCCGAATTTTTCTTCTGCAAGTTTAGCAGCGTTCATTGATTTGGCCACCATCATACCGTAGGTGACGATCGTAATATCCGAGCCTTCGCGTTTCACCGCCGCTTTGCCAAATGGCAATAAATAATCCGCATCCGGTTCGGGGCTTTGTGCAAAACCCTGACGGTAAAGCCCTTTGTGCTCCAGAAACAACACCGGATCGTTTCCGCGAATCGCCGCTTTCAAAAGACCCTTTGCATCGGCGGCATTGGACGGCAACGCGATCTTAAGCCCGGGTATGTGGGCGAAAAACGATTCGATATTTTGCGAGTGGCATAACGCGCCGTGAATGTAACCGCCGACCGGAATACGCACCACTACCGGCGATTGCCAGTTGTTGTTCGAACGGTAACGCATCGTTGCCAGTTCATTACGGATCTGCATCATTGCCGTCCAGACGTAATCGCCGAACTGAATTTCCACAACCGGCTTCCATCCGCGCGCGGCCAAACCTACTGCCGTTCCTACGATACTCGATTCGGCTAATGGAGAATTAAACACGCGATCGGTGCCGAATTTTTTAGACAGACCTTTCGTTGCGGTAAAAACGCCGCCTTTATCGTCCTGGATGTCCTCGCCGAACATAATGACTTTCGGATTTCTTTCCAATTCTTCGGCCAATGCGTGATTGATCGCATCAACCAAAACTATAGGATTGCCCGACGGTTGCGTTTTTTCATATTCCGAATTGTCCGGTTCTTCTGAAAACACATGAAGAAGCGCCGTACTTTTGTCGGGATGCGCCTGAGTTTCCGCCCAGTCAGCCGCTTCATCAACGTCGGCCAGGCATTGTTTACGAATCGATTCATCGTCGCTTTTTGAAATCAATCCTTGTTCGATCAGAAAGCGCGACATTTGTTCGATCGGATCGCGTTCGCGGTCTTTGGCAAGATCGGCTTCCGAACGGTATTTCCTCTGATCGTCCGACGACGAATGCGGCAGTAACCGTACGACATCCGCCACGATTAGCGCAGGGCCTTTTCCCTGCCGTGCCAGCGCGGTCGCTTCTTTGACTTTGGCGTACGTTTCCAGAAAATTCGTTCCGTCAACTTCATAACAATTCAAGCCGGAATAACCCGCGCCCAGGTTAAAAACGGAACTTCCGGACGTTTGCTGCCAGATCGGAACGGAGATCGCATATTTATTATCTTCAATAAAGAAAATGACCGGAAATTTTTCGCGGCTGGCCCAATTGATCGCTTCATGAAAATCGCCCTGCGACGTCGTGCCTTCGCCGGAAGAAACATACACGACTTCGTCCGTTCCTTCTTTGACGGCGCCCATCGCGCAGCCTACCGCCTGCAGAAATTGCGTTCCCGTCGGGCTCGATTGTGAAACAATACGAAGATCTTTATGTCCGTAATGCTGCGGCATCTGGCGGCCGCCGGAATTCGGATCGTCGGCTTTGGCCAAAAAACAAAGCATCAATTCACGCGCCGTCATGCCCATCGACATCGTCAACGCCTGGTCGCGGTAATAAGGATAGAACCAATCTTTTTTGGAAACCAAGGCATAACCCGCCGCGACCTGCGCCGCTTCATGTCCCGAACATCCGATGTGAAAAAAACTTTTGCCCTGTTTCAGCATACGCAGCATCTTGTCGTCAAGATAACGCGACGTCAGCATCAGCTTGAACGCATGAACCAGCCGCTCTTTGGTCAATTCCGGAAAATCGGAAAGGCGGTAAACATTGCGTCCGTTATCGGCCTTCGATGGGGACGGTTTCGTTTTGATCTCCATTAATAAACTCCTCTATGTGATTCATTTCCGCCGTTTACAAACGCGGAAATAGAACGTTTTTCAAAAAGCGCCGAAACGTATAGAAAAAATTCAAAAAGCACAAGGAGAAATTGACTAGGATATGCGGTCTAAAGCGCGTTACTTAATATCCTTCAAAATATTCTCTACCTGTGCGCGATAGGGAGATGCCGGAACCAACTCAAGATATTTTTCAAGATGTTTGACGGCTTTTTTATTTTGATCCTGATAATAACAGGCCAAACCAAGATAGAAATAGACGTCGAAAATATTTTTGTTCAATTTCAACGTCTGTTCATATTCCGGAATCGCCAGATCGTATTTTTTCATTTGCGAATAGGCGTTGCCCATGGAGTAATACGGCAGATAGTTTTTCGGGTTGATGGCGACGGCTTTTTTGAAACGTTCAACCGCCTGATCGAATTTTTTTAATTTGGAATAAGCCAATCCCACGCCGTATTGAGACTGAAAAAAATGTTCGTTGAGTCGCAGCGATTTCTGGATCAGCGGGCTTTCCGGTTTGTCATTTTCCGTATGCAGCCACATCAGGTAATAACTTTCGGCGTCCGTCGAATCAAGTTCCGTCGCCACTTTCAGCGCTTCGTAAATTTCCTGCCCGTATTTTTTGGCGTCGTGAATCATGAAGGCCTGTGCCAGCGCCCGGTGCGTTGCCCCGAATTTCGGCCCTTTGCCGACGGCTTTTTTGGCGTTATCAAGCGCTTTTTCATAATAATTTTTGGCCGGCTGTCCGTTTTTTTCCATTTCATAACCTAAAAGCGCGTACGCTTCGGCGAGCCCCGCATACGCCAGCGCCATTTCGGCGTCCGCCTCGACGGCCTGATCAAAATATTTGATTGCTTCTTGGTAATCGTCGGTGGTGAATTTCAAATACGCTTTGCGCCCTTTGTCGTAAGCTGATTTTGCTTTCTCAGAATTTTGCGCAGAAATGGATATGCTCAAAACGCTTGTGACAATCAGGATGAGTTTAAGAAACGGTTGCATGCGGAATCTCCATGGTTAATACATGTTCTTTGCCGACCATCTGAGTCGTTACGCCGAAAACCTCGGCAAATTTTTCTGTCAAAACGGTTTCAACTTCGTGAAGGTTAATTTTTTTATTCAATAATTTTTCGAGCGACGTCACACCTTTATCCGAAATGCCGCACGGCACGATGCCATTGAAGAAATCGAGGTTGGTGTTGACGTTGAATGCAAAGCCGTGCATTGTGATCCAGCGCGTCACTTTGACGCCGATGGCGCAGATTTTTTCGGGCCCGCGCGGCGTGTCGATCCAAACTCCGGTAATCGTATCGATGCGTTTGCCGGACAATCCATATTCCGCCAGCGTCCGGATGATCGTTTCTTCAATGTCGCGCAAATACCGATGCACATCGCGGTAATAATTATTCAAATTCAAAATCGGATAGCCGACAATTTGACCCGGCCCGTGATACGTGATGTCGCCGCCGCGGTCGATTTCAAAAACCTTGATGCCGTGCGTAGCCAATTCATCTTTGTTCATCCGCAAATGTTTACTGACTGAATCAACGCCGTTTTTGCCGACGGTATATGTATGCGGATGTTCACATAAAAGCAATGTGTCCTCGATGTGATTATTCAATCGCTTATCGAATAACGTTTTCTGCAAATCCCACGCGGATTGATAATCGATCAGGCCGAGGTTGATAACTTGAAGGGGCATGGGGTTAAACTTTCACTTTCTTCTCTTCTTCCACAAACGTTCGAGACGTTCTTTGAATTTTTTCTCTGTCCCGTTTTCGGTCGGCACATAATACATTCGGTCTTTCAATTCAGCCGGAAGATAATCTTGTTCGGCAAAATTATTTTCTCCGGCGTCGCCGAAATCGTGCGCGTACTTATAACCTTTGCCGTAATCCATTTGCGTCATCAGTTTTGTTACCGCGTTGCGCAAATGCAGCGGCACGGGAAATAACTTTTCATTTTGAACGTCGTTGGTGGCGGCGCCGATGCCGACGGTCGAAGCATTGCTTTTGGGACAACTCGCGAGATACGTCGCGCATTGTGCGAGGATCAATGCCGATTCCGGCATGCCGATATAATCGACGCCGGTAAACGTTGATACCGCCAGCGTCAACGCGTACGGATCGGCGTTGCCGATATCTTCGGAGGCGAGAATGATCATGCGCCGAGCGATAAATTTCGGATCCTCGCCGCCTTCCAGCATCCGCGCCATCCAATACAATGCCGCATCCGGATCGCTGCCGCGAACGCTTTTGATAAAGGCGCTGATCGTATCGTAATGAAATTCCCCCGCGCGGTCGTATAAAATATTGCGCCGCTGATACGCTTCTTCAAAAATCGGTTTCGTCAGGTGATACGCGCCGTGGTCATCGGGCTGAGCCAATTGCACCGCGAGTTCCAGCGTATTCAGCGCGTTTCTCGCATCGCCGCCCGCATAAAACAATAACGTCTCACGGTCGTCGATGGAAATGGTTTTCTGTTTCAATTCCGCATCGTTTGCCAGCGCGTGATCAATGATCCGGTTTAGATGGTCCGGTGTGAGTTCCTCCAGTCTGTAAATTTTGCATCGTGACTGAAGCGCGTTGATCACTTCGAACGAAGGATTTTCCGTAGTCGCGCCGATCAGGATCAGCGTGCCTTCTTCGACGGAATGCAGCAGGGCGTCTTGCTGTGATTTATTGAAACGATGAATTTCATCGATAAAAAGCAAAAGGCGCTCGCGTGTCTGTTTGAAAAGCGCCTGCGCATCCTGAATGACTTTACGAACTTCCGCCACGCCGGAATCGACGGCGCTGAGTGAGACGAATTTGCTTTTCGTTTCCTTCGCAATGATGCGCGCCAGCGTCGTTTTGCCCGAACCCGGCGGGCCCCAAAAAATCATCGACACGAGTTGCCCCGACGTGATTTGTGCCCGTAACGCTTTACCTTCGGCGAGCAGATGTTCCTGTCCGACAAAATCGGCTAATTTTTGCGGGCGCACGCGTTCGGCGAGCGGGATTTTACTACGGGACGGTCCGCGTTGAGCTTCTTCTTCGAATAAATTCATGACGGTGAGTTAACTTTTTTGGATTTTACCAATTCGTCGTAATAATTGTAAGGTTTCCCTTTTTCGTCGGTAATTTGAAGAACCATGAGATGCAGATGTGTGGGCGAACGTTTTTCGGAAGCGTTGCGTCCTGTTCGGCCGACCGTTGCAATGCGTGTTCCGGCACGCACGACGTCGCCGAGTTTGACAAGAATGGTATGATTGTGAGCGTAATAATAATACCGCTGCAAATTCGGATTATACACCATCAGATAATTACCGCCGCGCAGCGTGTCGCCGCTCGTCCAATTGGTTTTCATACCGATGACGATGCCGTCGGTCATGGCAACCACGTACGCCGGTTGTTTGGTATTATCGTCTAAATTGTCCTGATCGGCGTCGTGAATAAAAATGTCATGCGCCGGATGGCCGCGATGGCGATTGCCGTGAAGAAAATTATATTGCCGTGAAATAAACCCGCTTCCGTTTGTACCGCCGACGTCGGGCAGACCGTGATTTTCAATCGGAAAATAAAAAACCGAATCCTGCGGAACGGCAATCTTGTCGCGGATTTCTTTTGCCAGCGAACGTAAAAGAGGTCCCGATGTTTTACGATCGACTGAACCGTATTGCATTTTTTCGTACAACGCGTTCCATTGCTCACACAAGTCTTGCGCTTCAGTTTTTTCCTGAGCCAAAACATGCGCCACCGTCAGAAATAGCGTGCAGGCCAATGATTTCATAATCGTCTTTCTGATTGCGGTAATGTATTACGCGCGGCATGGAAATGCAAACCAATTCTCTTTTGACGCGAGGGCAGTTTCGTCGTGAGCATAACAAAAACGCTCTGAGTTTATCAGAGCGTTTTACAGTTGCGTAAGATGTTGCCTGTTCTTCACAGACTTTTTATTTCCTTGTAAAGACCGCGGCAAACGTTTTGAACGGTAATATTACGATCAAAGCGCCATGCTTCTTTGATGGCCAATAATCCCCGTTCGTCACCGAGCTCATATAACGCTTGCGCTGCGAGACAACGGACGCTGCAATGATGATGATTGCGCAAAATCGACATGACTGGAATAATGGTTTTACTCAACGGCGCTCCGATAATGTCACGTTTGATGTCGATCACCGCTTCCAAGGCGCTGGCTTTGAGCATGTCGTTGCCCTGCTTCAAGGTTGCTTGCAG
>JABWBZ010000319.1 GCA_013359335.1 bacterium | reverse complement strand
ATTCGTAATCAGACAATGAGGCTCATCCCACGTTGCATCAGAAAAACCGGCGACAACTTTTCCGCTTTTATCAGTAACGTTTTTCCATGCCTCACGTAAAACGTCTACCGGCGGATAAAATGAGGCGTCCTTCGGAAACGTTCCTCGCGCAAAGAGCGGCGCATACTCAGGATACTGAAATGAATCGCCGGTCAGTAGAACTGACAATAAATCCTCAGCATGAATCAAGTGCCCGAATATCCAGATCGCGCTATTCCCCGACGGCGCAATAGGGAGAAGCATCTCTTCATCTGAAATTTTTTGCAGACTGTTGTCAATCCAATCAATCGACGCCTGCCACTGTTCACGAAACAGAGTTGTTTGCATTTTATTTTCTTAATAAGGGTGTAAGTAAAAATTTAAACTTTACGGCAGCCGGTCGCCCGGAAGGCCCATCCACGGATACACTTCATACACCAAACCGCCGGCCGTAACCCACGGGTCTTTTTCTAACAGCGATTCGACTTCGTTTTTTGTGGCGGCGGCAAATATTCCAATCCCACGCAGCGTACTATTTTGATCTAAAACTGGGCCCTGCAGATAAAGCTTGCCGTTAGCTCTTAATTGAAACAAATACTGAAGATGTTTTTGCTGAATATCGTCCGAAACTTTTTGTTCGAATGTACCGCGTTTCGGACCGGCTTTGAAAATCAATAGAAAATACGACTTAGCCGACGTCAATTTTTTTTCGATATCGTGATAATCGACTGAACCGTGTTTTTCGTTTTCACGAATATTGTGCAGTTTCGCCGCAAGCCTCTTTAACGACATTGACCATGATTTTATAAACAACTGGCGGGCTTTGTCCCACTCTGCAGTTTTGCGCCAGCCGGTATGAATCAGATCGACGCGAGTCCCGGAACCTTCCGGATTGAAGATGACTGTCACCACCGTCAGCGGGTCGGCATTATTCATGAACTCACTGACCTGAACAGGGCCTTTCCATTCGAACTGAATAAAACGATTGGAATCCACTGCAAGTACTTTACAGCCGATAGTACTGTTAATGTTTTTATTGGCAGGATCCCAGAAACATTCATACTTGCCACCGACAACGGGTTCAATGTCTGCTTCAAGCGCCAACCATTGAGTTAGCTGATCGTTTTTTGTAAACATAGCGAAAGCCGTCTCCCGGTCGCACTCCAACTGTTCCGTCAAATGAATAATGGGCGAAATCGAATTTTCTTGGGCCGATAATGTAAACGAAATCAGAAATGACATTAACATTTTCATATAATTCCTTTCTTTTATTTTGTATTTTCCGTAAAACTATTTCTTTACATTTACGTTCAATGCAACAGCAAAATAACTTCCCCTGATGAAATCAATTTACACCACGACTTACCTAAAAAATTGTATCAAAACGAAAATTAAAATTACTGAGTTGGCTTATGAAATTCCTTCGTTTCAAGCCGTCGCCGGCATTACGAAATTATGTCCGTGAATACTGGATGCTGGAAGATCAGCATCCGGACATTCATTCCGCCCAGCGCCTCATTCCGTTCGGCGCATTTGAATGGATTTTTACCCTGGGCGCGCCGACGTTGGAGCAATTCCCCGAACGCGCGATCCAAAAACAGCCTCGCGTATTTCTGACGGGACAATTTTTACAGCCGGTTTTTTTGAAATATACCGGCCCTTTCAAGGTTATCGGCGTCAGTTTTCATCCCTGGGCGGGAACATTGATCGCCGGCGATTCGGCGAAATTATTTACCAATGTTTCAGTCGATTATGCGCTCATAAATCCGAAAGATGAGTCGGTTTTATACGAGCGCGTGGCTACGTCGTCAGAAACGGACGCGGTTCGTGTTTTAGACAACTATCTTGTCATGCGATTAAATTGGCAACAATGCGATCCGGTTATCATGTCGCTGGCTAAAATAATTTTACAAAATCCGGCACAATCGGAGTTCAGCCAACACGTTGAGAGGTCTGGCTTGTCACGTCGCCGGATCGAACAAAAATTTATTGACGACGTCGGCATTACGGCCGGAGCGTTGTCAAAAAAAAACCGGCTGCACCACGTCATCAAATTACTGGGCCGGTTTCCCGGCAAAACACTGACGGAAGTTGCCTTGGACAGCGGCTACTACGATCAGGCTCACTGCATCCGCGATTTTAAAGCATTCACCGGCCTTACGCCCGGGCAGTATGTCAAAGAAAATTATCCTATGCGTGCACCAATCGAAGAACTGGTCGGCACATAATCGATAAATATTGATTCAGAATCCAAAAGGAAAGTTATGCGGATTGCCATTGTCGGTCTTGGAGGAGTCGGCGGGTTTATCGGCGCCCGATTAGCCGCCGCCTATACTGGAATTCACGATATAATTTTTTTCGCTCGCGGCGATCATGCGAAGGCCATTCAATCGTCAGGATTGAAATTGCAAACCCATCAGGGTGAAATCGTTGCAAGACCGTTGCGTGTGACGCAACACGCTGAAGAAGCCGGTCTGCTCGATTTTATTATTTGCTGCGTAAAAAGTTACGATCTTGAAACGGCGATGGAACCGCTCCGGCCTTGTGTTCACGATACCACGATGATCCTGCCTTTGCTCAATGGCGTCGATGCGGCGGAAAGGCTCGACAAATTTTTTCCCGGAGCTGATGTTCTGGACGGCTGCATTTACATCGTTGCACGTTTGACCGGGCCCGGCATCGTAAAGGTCAGCGGGACGACGCATCTGATGCATTTCGGAGACCGTAAAGGTGACGCTGCGCGCTTACAACCGATAGAAATGTTACTGAAAACAGCCGGCATTGAAACACATTTATCGAGTAATATTCAGCAAACCATGTGGGAAAAATTTTTATTTATTTCGCCAATTGCCACGCTTACCTCGTATCTCGATCGTTGTCTGGGAGAAATTCTGAGCCGTGAAGACGACAAAAAACAACTCGTCGGCTTGATGACGGAATTGAAAATCATTACCGGCGCCAAACGAATCGTTCTTTCGGATAATATCATGGACAAACATCTTGCCAAAATGGCGACGCTGCCTTACGACACAACATCGTCGATGCACAGCGATTTCAAAAAAGGCGGACGCACTGAAATCGATTCGCTGACCGGTTACGTCGTTACGCTCGGAAAAGAACTCGGCATTCCCACACCGTTGTATCAAGCCATGTTTGAAAAGCTGTCCGCTAAAAAATAAACAAGAAACTTGCAATTACCGGCTGAAAATCTTTATGTTGTGGTGATCGACCCGTAATCACAAACCGAGGATTTTCCACATGAAATTCATCCTGCCTTTTTTGTTGATGCTTACCGGCGCGCTCGCCAGCCAGAATTCAAACGATGCCAAAAAAACGACCGTGGCCGTACTGCCTCTCGACGCCATTGCCCTTGCGACGCAGGACGGCGCTAAAATTACTTTGATCATGACGGACAGCTCCGTCACGCGCGAGGAATCGGCTCCGAATATTTTTGCCGACAAAGCCGCCATCGCGTCCTTTGC
>JABWBZ010000041.1 GCA_013359335.1 bacterium | reverse complement strand
GCTGGCTTCTGCCTGTGAATTATGACACAATAAATTTGACGGAATTACAGAATCATTCCAGAAAAATGGCTGAAAAATTTGGTTATGATATCGTATCACAACGTGAAGTTTTTAATGCGGTGGGCAACCGGCTTCGCGTAAAAGGCCGGTTTGAAAAAGCTATTTCCGTTCTTCAATATAACGTTAATCAATATCCGGATTGGGCCGGCGGTTATGATAAACTGGCTTTGGCATTGGAAGAAGCAGGACAATTGGAAAAAGCAGCGGTTCAATATCAAAAAGCGTTTGAAAAAGCATTGGGGAACCTCGACCCGAATGCGGAGTTATTCAAACGTCATTGGGATGCAGTTCAAAAAAGATTTAAAAATAAGAGATAATTTTAAGATTTTCTCTAATTTAGTAAGTAATCTCCATCAATTCGTAATCAACGGATTTCATACTTCCGAAATCCGTTGTCCGTTTAAGAAGTAAAGGACAGCTGGGATTGTCTAAAAGCCATACAGTTAATTTAGCAGAAAATTCTGAACCCTGATGGACGGCAACTACACATTTTACTTCTTTTTCTTTTCCATTAACCTTAATTTTTAAAGCTGCTTTTTCAGTTTTTTGATAAACCACACCAGGATCATTTTCGATCATCGCTGTCTTAAGCGTCATTTCATTTTTTGTCGTTAAGCCGGAAAAAGATTTTGCACTAAAAAGGAATTCCGGGCACTCCTCCTTTAACTCATTCACTAAATCCGGGTAATCAGGGCTGGGAGCGGCGGATGAAAAACTGCCGGTATAGAGATTACTATTCTGAAGGGCATTATCAGTTACATCAATCATGCATACGTAATCGGTTACTATTTTATCAAAATTTTTGCCTTTGTATTTCATTTTGAATGAAACAACACCACCTTCTTTTTTCTGCAACTCAATATTATAATGTGTGACTTCGCCTTTTTCAAAAGGATCTGGCTTTTTATATGAAAATTTTAATCCGGTTTTAAGCTGGATTTCTGAAGTTGCATCTTGCGCTGTGGCACTACAAATGAGGCTAATGTTTAAAAAAACATAGATAATGGCTTTCATCTTTTCACCTATTTCCCATGGTTGTTTAATTAGGAATTTTAAAAAATTTAAAAAGTGTAAGACGATATTCAAATTAGTGGCTATATGCAATACACTTGAAATACAGTAGTTTACAAGTTTGTAAGCCGACACTATCGTTTAAACTAGTGGTATGAGAAAACTTGAATCGCAGCATCTGAATAGTTGGCGCTGTAATAAATTCGGAGCAATCTAATTTTATTTGTTTAAGTAGGTCTTTTGCGATGCAACTTATTATGAAAACGAACCAGGACTAAAGAAAATCTTTCATTTGAAAGATTTTTTTCATACAATCCCCCAGTTAAAAAAATTATTTGCCTTTAACCAAGAGGTCCAAAAGACATCATGGGACGTATATTTGAAAAACGAAAATATAAAATGTTTGCGCGGTTCGATCGCATGGCGAAACAGTTTACGAAATTTGGAAAAGAAATTGCCATTTCCGTCAAACTCGGCGGCGCGGACCCGAATTTAAATCCGCGCTTACGAACGGCGATTCAAAACGCCAAAGCCGTCAACATGCCGAAAGACCGCATCGAAGCGGCAATCAAACGCGCATCGTCAAAGGACGAAAAAGAATTGCAGGAAGTCGTGTACGAAGGTTACGCGCCGCATGGCATCGGCGTGATCGTCGAATGCGCCACGGACAATCCAACGCGCACCGTCGCCAATATCCGGATGCACTTTACAAAATACAACGGCTCTCTCGGTGCGAGCGGTTCCGTTCAGTTTTTATTCGAACGCAAAGGCGTTTTTAAATTATCCGCCGAAGGCGTCAACCAGGATGAACTCGAACTGGAATTGATCGACTACGGCGCCGAAGATTTTGCCGTGGATGAAAATGAAATTTATGTGTACACCTCCTTTATCGATTTTGCTAAAATGCAAAAAACTCTCGAGGAAAAGAAATTGAATGTCATCACGGCGGAATTGCAATACGTGCCGAATTCGACCAATGAACTGAACGAAAAGCAGGAAGAAGATGTGTTGAAGCTTATTGCCGCCGTCGAGGAAGATGAAGACGTACAAAATGTTTACCATAACATGAAATAAAAGTCATGAGAAAATTTTTTTGTTTATTGTTTGTTCCGGCTTTTTTATCGGCGCAAGACGCGCCAACGGACACGGTCACGACGGCCAGCGGGCTCCGGTACATCCTTTATAAAAAAGGCGACGGCATTGCCGCAGCAAACGGTCAATTTGTAGAAGTGCATTACACCGGATTCCTGATGGACGGTAAAGTTTTTGATTCATCCCGCGACCGCGGCGAGACGTTTGATTTTACGCTGGGCAAAGGACAGGTCATTAAAGGCTGGGATGAAGGCGTGGCGCTGATGCACGTCGGCGATCAATTTCGTCTGATCATACCGTCGAAACTGGCGTACGGCGAACGCGGCGTGCCTAATGTCATTCCGCCGAACGCGACGCTGCTTTTTGATGTCGAATTATTGTCCGTGAGCGCTCCGAAACTCTCCATCGCGCAAACGCTTTCTCCGATTATCATTCAAAAAGGCGTCTTCGAAGCGGTTAAGCTATACCGCGAGTTGAAGCAAACGAAACCGGATGAGTACAATTTCAAAGAATCACAGTTGAATACCCTAGGTTATCAATTGCTTCAATCCGGCCGTGTGTTCGACGCCATCGAAATTCTCAAGCTCAATGTTGAAGCTTTTCCATCATCGTCTAATGTGTACGACAGTTTGGCCGAAGCATGCGTCGCGATGGGCGATAAGACGAATGCGATTAAACATTACAAAAAATCCGTTGAATTGAATCCTAAGAACACCAATGCTTTAGAAATGCTGAAGATCCTTCAGCCTTCGAAATAATTTTTAACCTGCCGAAAAAAAGTATCGTTTTACAAATCCTGAGGAAACCGTATGAAGCGCATCCTATCCACGCTTCTTCTCGTCACGATTACTGCCGCGACCGCCCGGAGCGGCGAGCCGAAAGACTTCACCGTCGTCATCAAAGAAATTGCCGATCTCATGCAGGAGACGAATAAAACCGGCAAACCGCAGCGTCTTGCCGTCGTCACGTTCATTCCCACCAAAGCGGCCGATGCCGACAAGAAAAATGAATTCGGCGAATACATTACCGAGTCGTTGATTTCGGCCGTAGGCGCCAAGAAAAATTTATTTAAACTTTTCGAACGCAAACGACTCGATGCCGTGCTGAAAGAAAATGATTTTATGCTGAGCGATCTCGTCGATCAAAACCAGGCGCAAAAAGTCGGCGAATTGCTGCCCATCGATATTTTATTTTCAGGAACGTATACGCGCTTGAAAAATTATATCGACGTGAACAGCCGCCTCATCGACGTCGTGACGGGCGAAATTCTGATGAGCTTTTCAGGCCGTATTAAAATGACTGACGATTTGTTAAGTTTATTTCCTGAAGAAAACCAAACGGCCGTCACGGCTAAAGCGAATACCGAAAGCGAACTCGATCGCTGTAAACAGCGCGCCAAGGCGCTCAAAACCAAGCTGAACGATTTGTCCTCCGACGATAAAGTTCAAAACCTTGTTGGCGACGCCGTCAAAATTCCGTTCGATATGCAATGCGGTGTCGTACATTTCGATATTTTGTATAGTTTTAAGCGTTATAAAATTGAAAACACGTCTTACGATCAGTTTCTCATGAAGACACTCGATACGATTGCGTATCCGGTGAACGACGATCGTGCGTATGAAATTTTCCGTTATTTCGGGCGCGACAGCCTCATTGACAATTCGGAGTGGAAATTAGGACTCAAAACGCTGAAGAAAATCGGCAACTACCGGTTAGCGCATCACATTAAGTATTTGCTGCAAGCCGAGCCGATCGAACCTAATCTCGATAAGGTTTGCGGACGAATGGATGAGTTTTTAGAACTCGTGCGTTCCAATCAGGTGGGACTGCCAACGCCGGTTGATTTTTCGACCGGTTTTTTTCAAATGGCCGACGGCGTGAAAAGCGACAAAGATCAGCGATTGAGGATTTATTTGTATGAAAATTACAGCCGGTATGTTACTCCGGGTAAAGACACTCCGAAAAAAATTTACGGCATGCTGACGTCCATGTATAAAAATGAAACCGACGGTTCCCGAAAAACCAAAATTCTGGATTGGGTCGCCGAGTGGATCAATCAAAGCGAGTCCAATGATAAAAACGCCGACCAGACATATGATTTTGTTCGCTCATTTTTACCAACGACTAATAAAGAAACCAACAAACGCATTGCAATCGAATTTCCGCAGAAAGATTTGGAGCGGCTCGTCGGTTTATGTAAAGACAAATTATCCGAATATGCTTTGATGACGCCATACAATAGCCAAAAAGAAGACCGCATAAATTTCTGCGTCGATTACGACGTACCGGTTCCTGGAGCCATTCCGACCATGCAGGAAGCGCAAGCCATTTTAGACGGCGATGATTGGGAGGAACAGCAACGAATTTTGAAATTGCTTGAACGTATGAAAGATCGTCCAAAGCCGCTCGAAACTTCATTAATTAAAATCATGGACAAGAAAAATCTCGAACATAAGGATGATCTTAAGAAAATGCAGCCGTCCGTGCTGGCGATCCTCGGCAATATTCGTTCTTCGAATCCCAAAGCCATCGATCACATGATCGCGTCGCTGATGAGTTTCGATTACTACTATTCGGACAATGCTAAAGCCGCTTTGGTTCAAATCGGTAAACCGGCAGTGAAACCGCTCATTGCAAAATTGCAGGCGACGACGATTCACGACGGTGGATTGCAATATATCATCGTGGAAATTCTCGGACGCATTGGCAAAGACGCCAAGGAAGCGGTCCCGGTATTACAAGCCATGCTGCAAAAAACGACAAACAAAGACGTTCGATACGCACTCGAAGCAGCATTGCAGTCGATGCAGTGACTCATCGAAATTTAATTTATCCGTGGTCAGTTCTCGAACCGGTAACTTTTGTGAAACTGGTTAAATGTTGAGCAGTTATGATTCACCCTTATCTCCTCCATCCGCGCAGCATTGCCGTCATCGGCGGCTCCAACGATATTCACAAACCCGGCGGCAAAGTTCTAAAAAATCTGATCGACGGAAAATTTAACGGCGCTCTTTATGTGGTCAATCCGAAAGAATCATCGGTTCAAGGATTGAAATGCCATAATGACATCGGTTCATTGCCGGAAACGGATTTGGCCATCATCGCGATAGCCGCCAAATATACACCGGAAACGATGCGCATATTGTCGCGCGAAAAAAACACGCGTGCGTTTATCGTACTCTCCGCCGGATTCAGCGAATCCGGTCATGACGGAAAAAAATTAGAAGATCAGTTGGTTTCCATTGCCGATGAATGCGACGCTTCATTGATCGGGCCTAATGCAATCGGCGTATTAACTTCGGCGTATCACGGAGTTTTTACCGAACCGATTCCTCCGCTCGATCCGAAAGGATGCGACTTAGTTTCCGGATCGGGCGCAACGGCGGTGTTTATATTGGAGGCAGGAATTCCAAAAGGATTACGTTTTGCCAATATTTTTTCCGTTGGTAACAGCGCGCAGTTGGGCGTGGAGGAAATTTTAGAACATCTTGACGACACATTCGATCCGGCATCGAGCGCCCCGGTAAAATTACTTTATATCGAAAAAATCGATAAACCGCAGAAGCTGCTCAAACACGCGGCGTCGCTGATCCGCAAGGGCTGCCGGATTGCGGCCGTCAAAGCCGGCGCTTCCGAAGCCGGAAGCCGCGCCGCCTCGTCACATACCGGCGCACTGGCAAGTTCCGACACCGCCGTTAATGCGTTATTCAAAAAAGCCGGCATCATACGCTGCGACGGACGCGAAGATTTAATTACCGTTGCGTGTGCGTTTAATAACAAGCCGCTTCGGGGCAATCGGTTTGCTGTGATTACGCATGCCGGCGGCCCAGCGGTAATGTTGACCGATGCGCTGTCGAAAGGCGGATTCAGCGTTCCGAAAATCAATCATCCGAAAGCGGCCGAATTGCTTGCACAACTTTTTCCGGGATCGTCGGTTGCCAATCCGATCGATTTCCTCGCGACCGGTACGGCGGAACAGCTTGGCATCATTATCGATTATGTCGAAAAATATTTTACCGATATCGATGCGATGGCTGTGATTTTCGGTACACCGGGGTTGGTTGAGGTTTTCGACGCTTATGAAGTATTGCATCAAAAAATGAAAACGTGTTCCAAACCCATTTATCCCGTATTGCCGTCCGTTATTACGGCAAAAAAAGAGGTGGACAGTTTTGTCAATCAAGGTCACGCTTTCTTTCCGGATGAAGTTCTGATGGCTAAAGCTTTGGCGAAAGTGTATCACACACCGACGCCTTTTTCCGGTGATGAACTTACTACAATTAATCTAAAAAATGCTGCGGCTATAAATTTGTTGCCATCAGGATACCTTAATCCGGAGCAAGTGGCGGCTTTGTTGGATGATGCGGCTATTCCTCGCGTGAAAGAATGTGAAGTTTCAGATCGTGACCGGTTATTGACTGCGGCGAGTGAATTACACTATCCATTGGTTTTAAAAATTGTCGGGCCTGTGCATAAGTCGGAAGTCGGCGGCGTTGTATTAAATATTACATCGGAAGAAAAATTGTTATCGGAATTTGACAGGTTAATGTCCATTCCGGGTGCGCGCGGAGTTTTATTGCAGCCGATGATATCCGGCGTCGAACTTTTTGCCGGCGCGAAATACGAAGAAGGCTTCGGACACATAATTGTTTTTGGAGCTGGTGGAATTTATGTCGAAGTCTTGAAAGATATTGTCTACGGACTTGCTCCGCTGAGTTCAGAAGAGGCATTGCGGATGATTCAATCGCTCAAAACTTATCCGATTCTTAAAGGCGCGCGCGGACAGCAGCCCGTTGATGAAAATCTCCTGGCCGAAATTCTCGTTCGCTTATCGGCGCTGGTAACAGTTGCGCCGTGGATTATGGAAATGGATATTAATCCGTTGTTGGCTGCAGGCGAACGAATCGTGGCGGTAGATGCGAGAATAAGAAAAAAGTAGAAAGGCATTTTTATGTTCATTGGACACTTCGGGATTGCCCTTGCAGCTAAAAAAGTTCATCCCAAAACATCGCTCGGAATGCTTTTCATTGGCGCACAATTCATCGATCTTTTATGGCCGTTGTTATTACTGACGGGCGTTGAACATGTGCGTATCGACCCGGGTAACACAGTCGTGACACCGCTCGATTTTTACGATTATCCGATCAGTCATAGTTTATTGATGACAATTCTGTGGGGAGCGATTTTAGGTGGAATTTTTTATTTGAAATTCAAAGATGTGAAACAATTTTTTGTAATTGCCTTGTGCGTGACAAGCCACTGGTTTCTTGATTGGCTGACGCATCGGCCGGATTTGCCGTTAGTTCCCGGCAGTTCAAATTATCACGGGCTCGGATTATGGAATTCATTGCCTGGAACAATGATAATTGAATTTGGAATTTTTGCGTTGGGTTTATGGTTATACCTCCAAACAACCAACGCGTCGAATCGTACCGGACATTGGGCGTTGTGGAGCCTGATTGTTTTTCTGATTGCTGTATGGCTTGGTAATTTTTTCGGTTCACCGCCTCCGAATGCCGAGGCGATTGCGATTGTCGGTAATGCTACGTGGCTTTTAGTTTTATGGGGATATTGGGCCGACAGGAATAGAAGCGTGATATCGAGTGTTCTGTAAACGAAGAAGAACAATCAACTTTCTTTGGCAACGGAAAGTATTACACGGCAGGTGTGAAACGCGAGTTCACGGCTATCGCTCATTCCCGTCGTCTACACACTGCTCGCCAAATTCACGAGCAAATCCAAACATGAAAAGCCGGAAGAACTACACGGCGTGCCGGTCGAAGGCGGGAGATTAATAGCGCAGAAAGAAGAAGCGGTGTAATGATCGTCTGTCACCCCGTCGGGGTTGCCAGCCTTGGGTCAAAGAATTTTATAGAACTATCAGCCCTCCGGGCTTTGATGAGTTTAAACTGAACCGCGAAGCGGTGATATTTCTATAAAAGAATTGTTGATCTCATTCTAAACCCCGAAGGGGTGAGATTCCAGTCGAAGGCGGAAGATTGATCGCGGAGAAGGTATGATATGAAAAATCTTAGTACGTAGAACTCGAACTTAGAATGTCATGTCTTTTATCCGTTAATGTATCGTACATCTCATCTACTTATAACGAAAAAATCCATTTTTCTAATCTTTTGCTGAAGGCTTACTAATACTTAATGTAAGCTGAATCACGGAAGTTAATATTGTCCATAAGAAACCGATGATGATAAATATTCTATCCTACCGGAATTTGAATGTGCCACAGGAACATTTGGAAGATATATTTCAAAGGACGAACTACTTGCAGAGGCAATCCGCTGAATAGTAAACTCTTTTGATTGTCTCGCAACCACAATTTTGAAGGTTACCGATGTATGTGTTAATGATGTCGAGTTAACTATGCGTCCTCGAACTAGAATGCCGGAAAGATGTTCTTCCAAACTTAAGTTTCCAACCAAAAAACCATCACCAATATCTTGAAGAGAACTTGAAGTTAAATCAATTGGCTTACCTACAAGATCTTTCAAATAAAGAGCAAGAAGACCGGACATCGCGCTGTCCAATTCGTTCAATCTCTTCTGTACAACATTGAGGGAGTCATTTAAATTTTTAACTTCTTCTCTAGTAGCACATGAAAAGTTTAGTGAACTTAACGCAGATGTTTTTAGAACAATGAATCATGATGCGAAAACAGACGCTTTAAAATACTCACTTAAACTGAAAACCAATCGGTGCCCAGACTGTGTCGGCATCATACATATTAATGTAAAGTACGACGGTATCCTGAACACCAGCACGGGCTACTCGATAGATATCCAACAGACCACCGCCGAATATACCATTCGGCGTTTTAAAATTACAACAACTTCCAAGACGCCAATATGAAATGGCTTCACCATTTGCGCCAGAAAGGTTTCGCAGATACGTGTGCTCATTGAGCGGGCCACGATCATGATTAACACCGCCGACTTTGATTGGGTTTTTCTGAGTGTAGCCGTAACTCGAATCCGTCGTGATACCAGCCACGTAAAGCGGACCAGCCGCGTCACTGTGCGAACTACTACGACTCCCTGAACACGCAAAAACCCAGAAAAGAATTGAAACAACAAGTATTGTTTTCATGAATTTTCCAAACACTAAAAATTTAAGAAAAGAGAATCCTTAAAACTCGATAGCCCCGCTGGAATCTATTTTAGGAGAGAAAATTTCTTAAATCAATAAGATTTTTCAGGTATTTGTGGATACACAAAATTTGTGTATTCATCTATGTCGTGAGTATCAAGCGGACGAAGGCTGCTGCAAACCTTTGACGAGAAACTAAAAACTTGTAGTGAGATCGCGCAGATGAATTCGTTTACTTCGCGACACTCTTTCGATTTCATTTCTCAAATAATCGTGAATAAATGTTCTTATCCGGATCGCCACTCCTAGTCGTATCCATTGAAAATAATTTCTCCTAATGTTTTAGATTTCCAATAGTTAATTTGTCGTAGCTCGGATTCGGACAATTCTTTTAAGTCATTTCTCTCTACGGTGAAATACAATTCTGTTGGCGTCAGGTATTTAAATTTCTTATCCATGCAATTTCTGACCGCTAAAGGTAATTCAGTGAATTTAAGATTCATCCAGGAACTGTCTCCCGTTACCCCACAATAGCAGGGATATTGACCGTTGATCAATATTCCCATCGTGTCATTGGTTCTTAAGTCGGTAAGAGTAACTGTAAAATAGTTGCTGCTTTGTCCCGGCTCTTTTATTTCGCTTATTTTATAAGCTTTGGTGATTTCAATACTAAAGATCGCCGACTTAATTTCTTTAAGCTCGACTTTGCTTTGCTTGTCTGCTAAGTCGGCGAATCCCGTGATATTTTTTCTAAGTTTCACAGTTTTATTCTTAACTTGGCTGCTTTCTACACAACTACTTTCTCAATTCCTTAAGCATATCTTTGGCGTTGCCATTATGAGGATCTAATTCCAGACTTTTTTCATAGTTTTTGATAGCCAAAGTTTTATCGCCTTTATTCATATACGCTTCTCCCAAACTGTCATAGGCATTGGCGGATTCCGGGTAGGCAAAAACATTCATGATAAAAACGGCAATGGCTTCATCATATTTTTTTTCCGACAACAGGTCATAACCTTTGATGTTTAAAACATGTTCTAAAATATCCGTTCCGCTTTTTCTTTTTTTGAATTCATTTTTGCCGGCTTCAAAACCTTCCTTCAAAATCAGATCGATGATGGTTTGCGTATATTGCCGGTTGGTTTCATTATCGGCGATGGGAATTTGGGGAGTGTAATTTTCGTCAAAAATCATTTTGGCTAATATAAAATTCAGCCCGTTAAAATTTTGATGGGATTTATTCGACAGCATGATCAATGTCACTCCTTCATCGATGAACCGCATAAAGTCCGCATAAAAAATGCGATTCGTTCCGTTGTGCCAGACCCGAAACGTGTTACGATCGGTTTTTGAAACGTCCCAGCCGTACGCATACATGGCGTCATTATTTTCTCCGGCTCGTGGTTTCGGATGATATAATTTATTTTTTGCTTCCTTCGATAATATAGTTTCGCCCATCAAAGCCTGATGCCAGCGATACATATCTTCGGCTGTCGACAGTATGCCGCCATTGCCTTTCAGATGCCAATACGGCGCGGTGGTATCCCATGCTTTATCGGTCGGTTTGCCCCAGGCGCTGTCATTGTTGTCATAACCGACGGCAACCTGGCGGACATCGAATCGCGGCCTGGTGTACCCGGTCATTTCCATTTTTGCCGGCTTCCATAAATTCTCGTAGAGGTAATTTTCATAAGTTTTGCCGGAAACTTTTTCGATAATGATGGCCAATAAACTGTACCCGATATTGGAATAAGAAAACTGCGTGCCGTTCTCAAATTTTAATTTGGAATTCATCACCGTGTCAATAAAAGCGGTTTCGCTTATTGCGTCAAAATCGCGTCCGACATTGCTTTGGAGTCCGGACTGGTGCCGCAATAAATCGTGAATGGTAATACCGGATTTGTCACCTGGAACATTATCAAAATACTTGGCGATGCGATCACCGGTCGACAATTTGCCCTGCATTTCCAGTTTGAGAATTGCCGCAGCAGTAAACTGTTTGGTCAGTGAGCCGATGTCGAAAATTGTTGACGTTTCGTTTTTCAAAGCATGCGCCTGATCGCTGTAGCCATAACCTTTTGAAATTACTTTTTTCCCATCTATTTCGACCAGTACCGCCCCCGAAAATCCGACTTTTTCCAGTTCAGTCAAATAGGCATTAATGCGATCGGGTGTTTGAAAGCTGTTTTTTGTTTGAGCAAAAATTTGAATGGCAAAAAGCAGTGTCCATGTCAGAAGAATTTTAGTCATACAGTTTGAATTTCCTTGTTAAGTTAATTTTTTCGAATACACAAAATTTGTGTAAGGCCCCGAAAGAGAGTCTTATTCCCGATAATTTTTTAGATTCATCGATGACATGTCACGTTTTCCATGAATAACGGCTAACACATAGATGAGATCCCCAGTGATTTCATAAATCAGGCGATACGAATAGACAAAGACCTCGCGAATATTGGTGTTCTCAATCTCCGGCACGATGCGGCCGCGTAACGGCGAATCTTCCAAAGTAATAGATTTATCAAGAATCTCTTCAATAACTTTCTTTGCATAATGATGGGAATCAAGCGCAATGAAATCATGAATATGTCTCAAATCCTGACGGGCAGGTTCGGACCATTTTACCACTTTCTCATCTCTAGTTTTATATCCTCGGGAGAATGGACATCACCACGATTGACAGCTTCTTGACCCTTGCGCACTTTGTCAATTACATACAAACGGTACATTATTTCCTCAATAGTCGCCGACTCGGGCAATTTGCTTATTGCATCAAGTGCGTCTTTTTTGAGTGTTTCCATATTACTTCTTTCTTTAATATGAGTTGATGCAATGTACAGAACTCTGAATCAGACAGCAAGAATAATTTATATCGCCAATATTACAAACTCTGCCAAAATTCAGATTTTCAGCATTCCACGAAAACCTCTCGCGGCATAGTAGGATTCGGCTCCATTGTGATAGACGAAAACATGATCGTAGCGGCGATCGCAAAAAACGGCGCCGCCGAGTTTCCGGATGGCCTCGGGAGTCTTCACCCAGCTCGACGTTTTCAAATCGAATTCACCAAGTGTTTGCAATTCCCGGTACTGTTCCTCCGATAAAATTTCGATGCCCATGCCGGCGGCCATATCCATGGCGCTGTTTTTGGGTTTATGTTCTTTCCGGGAGTCCAGCGCTTTACGGTCGTAACAAAAACTCCGGCGGCCATCAGGACTTTCTGCCGAACAATCATAAAAAATGTATTCGCCCGTTTTTTTATCAAAACCGACCACATCCGGTTCGCCGCCGGTTCGTTCCATTTCATGGAGCGACCATAGTTTGTCGGCGTTCGTTTCCAGCTTTGTTTGTATTTTAGCCCATTCAAAGCCCTTGTGGCGATTTATATTTTTTTCAAAACGGGTTTTCAAAATGCTGAATAATTTTTCAGCTTGTTCGGCTGATAATTTTTTATTGCTCTTGGTTTTGTTCATGTTTTTAATTTTTATTTTGTTAGTTTCGTTTGCCATTTTTTAGGCATTAGCCGCAATGATTCTTCGATCGTCAGGCCGGAAATACCACGATACGACAATCAAGACCAGTAATAGCATAGGCCCAAAAAGATCTTTCGCGCCGTCGCCGCTGGCGATGTGCGAGAAAACAGCGCCGGTAATGTTAAAGAAAAAGCCGGCATACGCCCATTCTTTAAGCAAAGGAAATTTCGGGCTCAGTAAGGCGGCCACTCCCAAAAGTTTCCAGATGCCAATGATGGTCAAAAAATACATTGGATAACCCAATCTCGCCATCATGTCAACTTCTTCCTGCATTTGGATCAATTGAACTATTCCGGTAGACGTCATTCCCAATGCCAGCCAGAGCGTAGTTATCCAATAGATAATTTTGTTTCTTTTGGTCATATTTTTTCCTCGTCATGGTTATTTTAATGGGCTTATTTTCTTGCAAATTTCTTGTAACCGGTTATGGGCCATATTAATGCCTTGAGCAAAAGGCAGTTGCAGCATTTGATCCCTGAGTTTCACGGATCGATACACAATATGCATGTTGAGTTTGCTGGTATCGTCGGTAAGTTTTTCAAATTCCAAGAACTCAAGCTGGACATCGAAAGGCGTATTTTCCATTTCAAATGTGCGCGTAATTTTCCGGTTCGGGAGGAATTCATGAATCGTTCCGTGGAAACCATGTTTGTTCCCCATAGGATCGGTTGTTTCAAAATGGTAGCTGCCGTGATTTTTATTGTCGAGTTTCAGCACTTTCGTACCCATCCATTGTTCGACAATGTCTGGCTCCACATACGCTCTAAAAAGCAACTCTAATGGCAAATCAAATTCTCGCGTTACCATTAATTCTTGTTTGCCGTCTTCGGCATGGATGGTCGTTTTTTGCGCCATAATATCGCCTGTTATTTTGTTGATTTATATTTTTTCATGATCGTTTCCAGGGCGTTAAACCGGTCATCCCACATTTTTCGGAATGGTTCAATAAAGTCCGCAATCTCTTTTATCTTTTTTGGATTTAAGTGATAGTAAATTTCCCGGCCGCTTTGCTCCTGTTCGAGCAATTCGCATTCGGTGAGAATTTGCAGGTGTTTTGAAACGGTCGGCCTGGCTGTGTCGAAATTAGCCGCAATGGCGCCGGCCGTCATGGATTGCGAGGCCACCAACAGAAGAATCGCTCTTCTGGTCGGGTCCGCTATGGCTTGAAATACATCTCGTCTTAAATTCATTGTGCTCAATTATGTAGTCATTCGACGACATAATATACATGTAGTTATTTGGCTACGCAAGTGTTTTTTAAATTTTTTTTGATTGTGGAGTTGAGCCGCGATGTAAGAACAACCATATGCACCCTTTTAACTTTGTGATTTTATGCACGAAGTGTATGTTTTCTCAAAACATACTTGCTATTCAATCCTTTCAATAGTAATTTAGCCAACGATTATCTGTATTCCAGATTTTCGTTAAAATTTGATTTTATAGACCTCACACTGAAGATATTTCATCTTAAGCGTGCAAATTTAAAAGGATTCATACAATGGACTTGTTCTCAACCATTGTCACGGTCGGCGGCGGCGTGGTGATGTTTATTACCGGTTGGCTTTTGGCTAAATACGTCGGAAGAAATAAAGTTTCTGAAATAAAAAAAATCGCTGAAAACACCATTCGCGACGCTCATCGTGAAGCCGAAAATATTAAAAAAGACGCACAGGTAAAATCCAAAGAACGCTGGCATAAATTTAAAATGAAAATTACCAGCGAAACGGAAGAACGCGAGAAAAAACTCCGGTTATATGAAAATCGTCTTGCCAATCGCGAACGCGACGTCAAGCAGCGAATGAATTCGTATCTGGAAAAAGAGCAAAAACTGTTACAAGATCAAAAGGCTCTTCAAACGCAGGAAGAAAAAATTAAAGCCAAAGAAACGCAAGCGGAGGAATTGATCCGGCAGCAAATGGAGAAATTGGAAAAAATCACCGGCCTGTCGCAGGATGAAGCCAAACGTCTTTTCCTCGAAAACATTGCCAAACGCGCTCAGAAAGAAGCCGCAGAACTGATGCTCCAAATCAAATCGGAAGCGCAGCAGAAAGCGACCTTCGAAGCTAAATGGATTTTGTCCGATACGATCCAACGCCTTGCGTCCGATCATACGTCCGAGACCACGTTGACGACCGTCGATTTGCCTAACGAAAAAATCAAAGGCGCCATCATTGGCCGCGAAGGACGTAATATCAAAACCTTCGAACAAGTTACCGGCGTCAAAGTCATCATCGATGACACGCCGGAAGTGGTTGTGTTATCAGGTTTCGATCCCGTCAAGCGTGAAATCGCGCGAGTGGCTATGTCTAAGCTTGTTGAAAATCCTAACATTCAACCTGAGTATATCGAAGACGTCGTCGAACGCGCACGCAAACAGATCGAAAACCTGATGAACAAAGCGGCGGACGAAGTTCTGAACAGCCTGAATCTGAAAAACATCGCGCCGGAAATGCGGCAATTACTCGGGCGTTTAAAGTACAGAACCAGCTACGGTCAAAACGTTTTGCAGCATTCCAAAGAAGTAGCGCTGCTCGCCGGGGCCATGGCAGCGGAACTCGGATACGACGTTCAATTAGCTCGTCGTGCGGGTTTATTTCACGATATCGGAAAAGCGGTCAGCAGCGATACTGAAGGCAGCCACGTGACGATCGGAGTTGACGTGACGACACGCTGCAAAGAACACGAAATCGTGGTCAATTCCGTTTTGGCGCACCATGATGAAGCCGAGCCGATTCACCCGATTTCACAATTAGTAACCGCCGCCGACATTATCAGCGGATCCCGTCCGGGCGCTCGCCGCGAGCCGCTCGAAGCCTATGGCGCCCGCATTGAAAAACTCGAACAAATTGCCACGCAATTCGAAGGCGTATCGAAAGTCTATGCTATATACGCCGGCCGTGAAATCCGCATCGTCGTCGAAGCGGATAAAATCGATGACGCCCAGGCCGCGATGCTCAGTTCGAATGTAGCGAATAAAATTCAGAGCGAAATGCAGTATCCCGGGCAGATCAAAGTAGTCGTTATCCGCGAGCGTCGCGTGGTTCGTTACACCAACAGTTCATCTCCGACTACCGATGAGACGCACGTGGAAGAAAATATTGCCAGCGATACGGAACCGATTGCAAACGCCTGACACCAAATTATCGATAAAAAATGGTTGCAAATTCCGTCTGTTTTGACTTAAATTGAGGCGGTTTCTCCTTCATTTCTGCATCAATAATTCAGCATTACGAAAACGATTTTTTGAACTAACTTCAGAAACTATCGGAGACTTGTCATGAAAAAGGCTTTAGTGGCGCATTTGACTCTGGAGAATAATGCCAGCTTGCTCAAACAATTTACCCTTATCGTTTGTTTTTCATTACTCACGGCTGCTGGAGCGTGGGTGACTTTACCGTTATCGTTTTCGCCTGTACCGATTACGTTGCAAACATTGGTCGTGTCGCTGGCTGGCGCCGTATTAGGCGCTAAACGCGGCGCGTTGAGTCAATTAATGTACATCGGTTACGGCATTTGCGGCTTGCCTGTTTTTGCAGGCGGATTGACGTCGATCGCTGTCGTCTTAGGCCCGAGCGGCGGATACCTGATCGGTTTTCCTGTTGCGGCATTTTTAACGGGTCTTCTTGTGTCTGACAATAAAAATATTTTGTGGAATCTGGGCGCTTTGATCATCGGCAGTTTGCCGGTTCTTTTGCTTGGCACTCTGCAGTTGAGTCTGTTTACCGCGGGCAATTTGCGCGAAGCGTTTGCCATCGGTTTTGTTCCGTTCATCGCCGGAGATTTTATCAAATGTGCGCTCGCCGCATTGATTCTTTCCGGAAAACAAAAATTGATGCAATAAAAAATTTTTTCTTGAGGGCGTTATAAGAGAGGTTTTGACCATGATTAATGGCGACATTTCCGAAACGATCAAATATTCCGACAGCGAGCACATTAATTCCCTGCTCAATGAAATCGGCGAAAAATTACGCTCGAGCGGCTTTTACAATGAAGCGCTTGAAGCGACGTTATCCGACGTGTTGCAATCGGTTAAAACGTTTACCGAGCAGCAGTTTCTGCTGAAGAGCAAACTCACGCGCATCGGTTCGGCGCTTTCCGCCGAAAGGAATCTCGACGCGCTTTTGGAAATGATCGTCGTCGAAGCGATGAATTTTACCAATGCGGACGGAGGAACATTATATATCAAAACGCCGGACGAACGGCATATCGAATTTAAGATCATGCGTACGCGTTCAAAAAACTTTTTCATGGGCGGCACAAGCGGCAAAAAAATTCCATTTCCTCCGGTTAAATTATATCTCGATGACGGCAAACCCAACGAACAACAAGTTTCCGCTCATGTGGCTTTGACCGGTAAAACGGTCAATATTCCCGACGTGTACGAAGTCGAAGGATTTAACTTCCAGGGTACGAAAGCGTTTGACGCCAATAACAATTATCGTTCAAAATCGATGATCGTGGTGGCTATGCGCAACCATGAAAACGAAATCATCGGCGTTCTGCAATTGCTCAATGCAATGGACAGCAGTGGCGTTACGATTTCGTTTTCGAGCGAGTATCAGGAACTGATTGAGTCGCTGGCATCGCAGGCCGCGGTCGCCATCACCAATACGGCGCTCATTCATGAATTGCGAGCTTTATTGGACGCGTTCATTCAGGTCATCGCGGCGGCCATCGACGAAAAATCGCCGTATACTGGCGGCCACATCCGGCGCGTCGCCGAGCTTACGTCGCAGATCGCCCGAAGCATGAGCGATTCTTCCGGCGGCAAGTTTCAGGATTTTCGTATGAATGAAGACGAACACAACGAACTCCGGATCGCAGGCTGGATGCACGACATCGGTAAAATTACGACGCCGGAATACGTCGTGGATAAAGCGACCAAACTGGAAACGATCTACGATCGTGTTAATACGGTCATT
>JABWBZ010000318.1 GCA_013359335.1 bacterium | reverse complement strand
TCCGACGCGTTGGGGTAACGGCGCGGCCAGTTTCGAATCGTATGGGTTTGATCTCTACCGCGAATCGACATTTGGCCTGGCCTACAGCGGAGGATTTCGTGAAAAATTCATTTACGGAATTGAAGCCAATTATTATCATGTCGCGATCAAAGACGGCGGTTCGGCCGGTACGATCGGGTTCGACGCCGGTTTGCTTTTTAAGATTCATCCGTACGTAACGGTTGGTTTCACGTCACGCAATATCAATCAACCCGTGATTGCGCACGACGAATTGGCGCAGGTGATGGCGCTGGGAGTGAGCGTGAATATGTTTGAGCCTTTGACGATCAATGCCGATTTATATAAAGACGTCCGCTATGATACCGATATTCGGGTTGGCGCTGAATATGAAGTGATCCATCAATTGTTTCTTCGCGTTGGCGTGGCATCGAAACCTTCTTCGTTTTCGGCGGGACTCGGTTTTGATTTCGGCATCGGCATGATTGATTATGCTTTATATACGCATCAGGATTTGGGAGTGACGCATGCCGTCTCCGCATCGCTCCACCTGCAACGCCAACCCATTCGAAAAATTCAGTAAACATTCATGAACGCTTTTCGTTATTTATGTGGCTTCATTTTTTTTGTGACGGTTCTTTCACGGGCTCAAGAAGTTGATTCACTGGATTTGGATGAAAGCGAGTCATTGCAGGAAAGATTATTTGACCATTATTCCGAATCCTCCGACGCGTCGACGGTCTCCGAAATTCTCGAGTATTATCTCGAACATCCTCTTGATATCAATTCCGCTTCACGATCCGATTTTGAAAACATCCCGGAATTATCGTCCATCCTGGTTCAAAATATTCTGGATTACCGCCAACGCCAACCATTTAAAACCGTTCGCGAACTTTTGAAAGTGCCTGAGATGACTCGGGAAACATTTGTGGGCATCAAAGATTTTTTAACCGTCAATCCTATAACATCGATCAAATCGTACGACGTGTCGTATCGGCAGAGAATCAAGCACACGCTGGATACTTCGCGCGATGTTGAAGAAGACGCGTTTGAGGGGAATAATTATCAATTGTATAATCGATTGAATGCAGAATTCAAATCCAATCCGTCTGCATCATCAACGATTCGCGCCGGCGCGGTCGTTGAGAAAGACGCCGGCGAAAAAAATTGGGCGGATCACCGCGTCGGATTTGTTGAATTTAATCAATTCCCATTGATCAGGAAAATGGTTGCCGGCAATTACCAGCTTGAATTCGGGCAGGGTATTGCCATGTGGAACGCCTCGGGATTGTCGAAAGGAAGTGAAACGGTCCATGCGATCAAACGGCGCGGCGGCGGCATTCGCAGTTATAATTACGCAACGGAGAATGCGGCCTATTTTGGCAGCGCGGTGCAATTTGAAAAATTTAAAAATACCGCCTTAACCGTATTTGTATCCCGCGCTGATTTTGATGCCTCGTTTAATGACGACGGAAGCGTGAATAGCATCCTGACGGACGGCTTCCACCGCGACAGTTCTGAAAAAGCGAAACAAGATTTTCTGCGTGAAAAAATTGCCGGATTGAATGTGCAAACGGAATTGGGTATTTCCCGTTTCGGCGTGGTGCATTATGCTGCCTGGTACGACAGGAATTTTGTGGTCACGGATTCAGTTCGCAGCCGTTATGATTTAAGCGGCAAAAAACACGGCGTGACGAGCGTTTATGCGGACGCCCTCTGGAATCGTTTTAATATTTTCGGCGAATTGGCGCGGGACCGCGACGGTGCGTTGGCTTATAACGCAGGATGGATTACATCGTGGCGCAACATTGACATGATCGTCTTCTACCGCAATTATCCCGAAGATTTTCACAGCGTACGAGGCTATGCGTTCGGTGAACAAAACGGTAATACACAAAACGAAGAAGGGATTTACACCGGCATTAAAGCGCAGGTAGCGCGGGGAACGAGCGTGAGCGCCTATTATGATTTGTTTCGTTTTCCGTGGCGAAGTTATAATGTGCCGAAACCGGTCACCGGCAACGATTTTTTTATGGAAGCCGAACACAAACTGACGAAGCAAACCGTCCTCACGATCCGTTATAAAAATGAAACGAAAGACGAAACGTACGCGTCGCGGGATATTCTCGGGCGCGATGTCACTCTGATTGGAAAGAGCCATACCCGCCGCATTCGTTATCAGTTGGCTTATCGATTGGCGGCTGACCTACAATTAAAATCACGTGTCGAGCAAGTGTGGTATCATCTTGCCGATCGCGATGACCGTGGAATTTTATTTCAACAGGATATCAAAATTCATCCTCGAAAAAATTTGACGATTTACGGGCGATTGTCCTTTTTCGATACGGACAATTTTCAAACCGCTATTTATGAATATGAAAACGACGTCGAAGGAAGTTTTACGAATACGGCCTTGTACGAAAAAGGGAAGCGATGGTATCTCCTGATCAGATACCGCTGGGCTAAATCGGCCGATGTGTCGGTCAAGTACTGGGAAATGTACAAAGACGGCGTGTCGCAAATCGGCTCCGGTGGCAGCGCGGTGAATGGCAATAAGCTTAGAAGAATCGCGATGTCATTGGATGTTCAAATTTAGTGCGACACTCCAACGGCGTTTGAGCGATTGTTTTACGACTTATTTCTGTCAACCTCCGAAATTTTTGGAAGGGCAAGATTTTAAAAGCATTTTAAAACCATTTAAAACCAAGGTTGCCATTTCTTTGTCTTGATACAAAGAAATGGCAGAAAGAAAAATCAAGGCTGTGAGAAAACCGCCTGAATCCGAGTTCGCTTTCTGGCAGCGAAAAACAACTCGTGTCGCTTTGCTCCACTCAGACAGGTTTTTCGCTCCATTTAAGGCGCGAACTCAGATTCCGGGCGGCGGTTTTCTCAAGGCCAGAGCCCTTCTATCATTGTTGGGTTATTTTTGATTATCCTAACCATCTAAAGACTTTCGGGAATTGCCTCGATTGTTTTTAATTGTATTTTCACCGCATGTTTCTTATATATGCCTCACCGATTTTTTTAATTCATACTCATTATCCTGATGAGAACTTACCTGATTTTGTTATCCGTTTGTTTGGCGGCCTGCCGCGTATCGGAACCAAAACCTGAACCGATAACGACGCTGGCGTGTTATGACGGCCAACCGCGCATGTCGCCGGACGGTAAATTTATCGCTTTTGTTTCCACCCAATCCGGGGATCGTCACGTCTGGATTTACGATATAGCCGAACAAACGCGCACACCTCTGACTTACAATGAAGGCGTGGATGAACATCCCGATTTTTCGCCGGACAATGAACGGCTGGTATTTTCATCGCTGATCAACGGCCAGAGGGATTTGTGGCTTATCGACCAGGAATCGCAGTTGTTGCAACTTACTAAAACGGAAACAGCAGATGAGTACAGCCCGCACTGGTCCAAGGACGGCAACTGGATTTATTTTGTAATGCGGGATTCGTCGGGATGGAATTTATGTAAAGTGAATCATAAAAATTTTTCTGACGTTCAAATTTT
>JABWBZ010000317.1 GCA_013359335.1 bacterium | reverse complement strand
CACCGGATTCAATTGGCCAATGAACGGCTTTGCCTCGCGCATTGCATTTGGCTCAATGACCGTGAAATGGAAATCATTCGCGATACGAAGACAAAAGTGATGCATTGCCCGTCGTCGAATCTTAAGTTGGGTTCAGGAATTGCCAAAGTGCCGGAATTGCTGGCCATGGGCATACCGGTTTCGTTGGGCGCCGACGGAGCGCCGTGTAATAATAATTTGGATATGTTTCAGGAAATGCGTTTAGCGGCGCTAATTCAAAAGCCGCGTTTAGGACCGAAGTCGTTAACGGCGGAAACGGTTTTTGAAATGGCTACGATCAATGGCGCAAAAACATTGCGGATGGACGATCAAATCGGAAGCATTGAAGTTGGCAAAAAAGCGGATATCATATTGATGGATCTGGAAAACATCCATTCGACGCCGGCGGAATCGATCTATTCGCAAGTCGTCTATTCCGCGCATTCCACGGATGTGAAAACGGTGATCATCGACGGCAAAATAATTATGAAAGACCGTGAGATAAAAACTTTTGACGTTTCATCCGTTACCGATGAGGCGAAACGCGAACTCAAAAAATTATTGAGGAGGATATAGAAAAATTTTCAGACCGACAACCCTGTAACCTTGTACAACAGGCTGACCTAATTCCTCAGCATTAAACCTAACAAAGAGGTGACTATGAAGGAATTCCTGCTGTTTTCCTTTCTTGAAGCGGCTGTGATTTTTTATTTTTGGCCGCGATTCATCGGTAAGCGCGGATACCATAACGCCGCGATCTTACGCGATAACCCGCACCTGCGCATCGGTTATTACGCACGGCTGTGGGTGACCCCGGCGATTTTTCTTTTGTTTTCCGTTACGTCGGCATTTGCTTTGCACCGAATTCATCAGGATCTGCTGGAGTTACTTTTTTTGAATGCATTTTTGCTGGTGTCTTCGGTTTTTCTCGGAGGATTGATCAGCAAAAGCATCGAAGAAAAATACCGGATGGGTAAGGAACCTAATTAATCTTTCGTTTCAATACGTATCGTGGTTTACGGCCTCGCCTGGGGCCAAGGGATGTTTTTCCTCAAATTTGCCGCCATTGAATTTGCACATCGCCGGCGTAGATGGTTCGGTGAACGCCTTGCACATCGACGATCAATCCGCCGTCATCACTCACATCCAAAGCTATCGCATCGAATTCCCGATTTAATTCAGTAACGGTGACCGGTTGCAGAAAAAAAGCGGCCTTTTTTTTCCAAACGCGCATGATGGATGAATCCAGCGATGAATACCGTTGATCGAATCGCATTAGAATTTCAGCGAAAAGTTCGCTCCGTGAAATTTCCTTGCCGGTTTCGATGGCCAATGACGTGGCTTTGTCGCGCAATTCATCCGGAAATTCAGACTGGTTGACATTGACGCCAATGCCGATGATGAGGAAACTTTTTTGTTCGACCGAAGCGCTCTCAAGTAAAATTCCACACGTTTTTTTTCTTCGAATCAAAACGTCGTTGGGCCATTTCAGTTGCGCTTCAAGACCGGTCTGGCGCTCGATCGCTTCCGCTACGGCTACGGCGCTCATGAAAGTCAATAAAAACCACTGCGTCGCCGGCAGATCGGGTTCCACGACAATCGACATCCACAATCCGACACCCGGCGGAGATGCCCAGTAACGATTGAGACGGCCTTTTCCTTGAGTTTGTTCATCGGCGAGAATAACAGCGCTACTGCTAATTTTTTTTTCCGATAAAAGAAGCTTAGCGTAGCGGTTGGTTGAATCAATTGAAGCAAGTGAAATAATATTGAAATGTCCGGCAGCGGTCGTGCGGGCCAATTCGGCTATAGAGGCAAAATCATTATTCATTTTTAAATTTGATGATCTCGGCTAAAATACTGACGGCGATTTCTTCGGGCGTTTCGGAGTGAATATCGAGGCCGATCGGCGCGTGAATTTTTTCGAACAAACCCGTTTCAAATCCGTCTTTCTGCATGTTTTCATAAACAGTATGGATTTTTTTTCTGCTTCCGATCATGCCGATGTAGCGAACGGGTTTTCTGATGATTTGCCGCAAGGCGGCTTCATCGCTGACGTAGCCTTTTGACACTAAACAGATGAAGGAGTTTTCGGTTAGCTCCGGGATCGCGCTGTAATCCGGAGGCGTGTGAATGACGCGGATGCGTTCATGAGAAAAAAGCGTACGGGCGTAATCCTCACGATCGTCAATCAACGTGATATTAAAATCAAGTTGCGAAGCGAGACGGGCCAAAGCCTGGCCGACATGACCGCCGCCGATGATGTACAGATTGGGTGACGCCGTGATCATTTCAATCATAACCTCCACGGTGCCGCCGCAGACAGCGCCGATGGCATATTTGCCTTCCTGATTAAAGGAGTACTTTTTGAGCAACGTTTCGCGTGTATTCATCACGCCTAGCGCGTCTTGAATAATGATCGATTCGAATAGTCCGCCGCCGACCGTATATTGAAAAGTTCCGTCCGGAAAGATCAGCATTTTGGCTCCGGCAGTACGAGGCGTCGAGCCTTCGGCTCGAACGATGGTCGCCACGGCAAGTTGGCCGTACCGGTTCAGATATGTGACCACATCTTGATAAAATTTCGTCATGAAGAGCCGTTTGTTTTCCCAGCCGGCACGCCTGCAAAGTTACTGGAGATCATCAGTGCAAGTCCAAGACTTAAAACACCAATTGAAAAAATCAATCCGTTTGAAAAATAATTAATCATGATCGATTTTCCAAACGATTGAATCAGGCCGGTTACTTTTTCGGATAATTGAATCGTATCGATGTTGGTTTTCTCGATTTGTATATTCTTGTCGATCTTTCCGGATTTTTCATGAAGCATCATATATCCCAAACCGAACAGCAAACATAAAATTGTACCTGAAATCAGAACGGGGATGCCGGTGCGAAACAACAAATTTTTTTTGTGATGCCAATTGATCAACGCAATCAGCATCAACATCACACACAAACCAATATAAGCCGGCGTTCCGAAATTACCGGAAATCGTCCGTAACGTCTTCAGATTATGGATCGGCGTTTCGATTTTCATTTCGGCGTTTTTTAGAAATTTAGGATTCAGAAAGTCAACGGTATCCGGCAATTGATCGATCGTTTTCGATAATGTTTTACGAATGGATTGAAGGATGGCGTGTTCGATTTTTTGAGGCGGCCGGCAATTCGGAATCAATGTTTTGGCGTCCCGGTTTGAAGTGTACAACGCCATTCCAAGTTTGATAAGGTCTCTTTCTGAGCAAGCCGGCAAGGTCGCAAATTTCACTGAAAATATTCCTGAAAAAATTTCGACCAATAAATCTTTTTTATCGGTAATCAAAAAACCAAGCCGAATACCGTGATCCGGCGCGTTCCCGTCGAGATGGCTTAACAGCGCGTGGTGCGATGCCCGAAGGTTATTGATAAACCAGTCTTCGGGAAAAGTTTGCTTCAATGCTTCCTGAATCTCTGTTTCCGTCAATTCGAGCGGCGTGTCCTTAAGTTGAGCCAATGATTCGCGCCGGGAAAGATCGTCAGTAACTATCGTTAACAAGCGATCATAAAGCTGTGATTCGCGAACATTGCCAA
>JABWBZ010000040.1 GCA_013359335.1 bacterium | reverse complement strand
GGCTTGGAAAATTAGGCGGCAACGAACTGAATTACAGTTCGGACATCGATTTGATGTTTGTTTACAAAGAAGAAGGCCAAACATCTGCTTCAGCTTATTCGTGTACGCATCATGAATTTTTCAATCAACTGGCGGAGATGACGGCTCGCGTGCTTTCTCAAAAAACGCAGGAAGGGCAGCTTTACCGCGTCGACACACGCCTCAGGCCGGACGGCGATGCCGGTCCCATCGCACGAAGCGTCGCAAGTTATTTCACCTATTATGAATCGCGGGGACAATTATGGGAAAGGCAAATGCTGATCAAAGCCAGACCGGTAGCTGCCGATCGGGAATTCGGACAAAATTTCATCAATCAATTGCGGCCATTTGTTTATCCCGCTACGTTTTTTCAATCGCCGTTGAAAGAAATCGCCCGGATGAAATGGCGCATTGAAGAACAAAAGCAAACCGGCGATATTTTGAATATTAAAATCTGCCCGGGAGGCATACGTGATATCGAATTCATTGTGCAGGCGCTTCAATTACTCAATGGCGGTCGGCTGGCCGACATTCGTTGCGGTAACACGCTGCAATCGATCGATAAGCTTCTCCGCCATAATTTAATTTCGGAACAAGAAAGCAGCCTGCTCCGCCAGAGTTATATTTTTTATAGAAAAATCGAACATCTTTTGCAAATCGAGCACGACCGCCAAACGCATACCCTGAGCCACGAAGACGCTGACCTGGAACGTATGGCGCATCTTCTCGAATTTAAAAACCGGAAAAGTTTTGTTGAATCGCTCGACGATACGCGGCGATCCGTGCGATCAATGTACGATAATTTTTTTAAAAATCATCAGACCGAACCTGCTGACCCATTGACCACGCTGTTTGATTCGGAAAAATTAGAAACCAGTGAAAGTCATTATCTTAAAACCGCCGGATTTGACATGCCGGAAACCGCATTTCGCACGCTAAAGAATCTTGCCTTCGGTCATTTTCCGAAAATGTATGGCAATACCACGCGCGAAATTTTTTTGAAATTATCTAAACCGTTGCTGCACTCCGCGGCTGGTACTCCCAATCCCTTGCATACTTTGGTCAATTTTGAACGTATCGCTGCACACTATCCGGCAATCGAAGGTTTGTACAAACTACTGCTTGACGACCGGGAATTGCTCAACGCATTGATCATCCTCGCGTCATATACTAACAATCTCACCAACGTTTTGTGCGAGGATCCGGCCCATATCGATTATCTCATATCGCATCTTCGCGATTGGATCCAACTCCCGCAATCGGCCGTTCTCTATGACGGCCGCAATCTCTACACGTTCAAAAATCTTGAATGGCTGAGATTGGCTTTGCAGGAAGAAAAAAATGCATTAACGCAAAAAACGGTTTTCTGGCAATTGAGCGAAATCGCCGACACGACGCTTCAGTGCGTTTTTAAAAAATATTTTCCTGACGAACCGATCGCGCTGATAGGACTGGGCAAATTAGGCGGGCTCGAACTCAGTTACCGTTCCGATCTCGACGTAGTGTTCGTGTGCGACGATCAGTTCAATGTCGATGACGCCATTGCGTGCAGCAAAAAATTTTTGAACGAGATTGCGCAGACGACACCGCAGGGTAAATTGTACGAAATCGACGCGCGCTTGCGCCCTGAAGGCAACCAGGCGCCGCTGGTTGTAACTCTGTCGCGGTACCGCGATTATCTTCAAACGCGCGCCATGTTTTGGGAAATCCAGGCGCTCATCAAAGCCAGGCCGGTTGCGGGCGACAGAGGTTTTGCAGAAAAAGTGATAGAGATGTTTCATTCCTTCGCTTACGATCGCCCGTTTACTTCAAACGACGCTCAATCGATTATCGATATGCGGCGAAGACAAGTCGGCGAAAAAATTAAAAAGCCGGAGGACGCCATTTACGATATCAAATTTTCAAGCGGCGGTTTGCTCGATATCGAATACGTCGTTCAGGCGTACCAGATGAAATTCGCGCAGCATTTTCCTTCATTGAAAGCAACCAATACGCTGGAGGCGCTCGCGGCCATGATGCAGGAAAATATTTTATCCGAACATGCCGCCACCGGAATGGCTTCGAACTACCATTTCCTTCGGAGCCTTGAAAAAACAAGTTTTCTGGCATTCGAGCGCAAAGCATCGCGCCTTCCAAACGATGAAAAACAGCTTGCTTTCCTGTCGAAATTCCTTAAATTACAGTCAGTTGCTCATCTGATCGACCGGCTCAATTCCGTAAAAAAAGAAAACGAAGTTTTTTTCTCTTCACTAATGCTGGAGCTTCACCATGAATGAACAATTGCGTTACCAAAATGACGGCGAAGGCATTCCTATTCTCGGCAAAGTAGCCGCCGGTACTCCGCGTTTTTCTGAATCGGTTGAACTGGGATATCTTCAAACCGCGTCGTCAAATTACTCATCGCATGACCGGAATATTTTCGCTTTGCAGATCGACGGCGACAGCATGATCGAAGACGGTATTTATCACGGCAATTATATCGTCGTCCGGCATACGGCGGAATTTAAAAACGGTGACATCGTTATAGCCTATGTCAATGAAGAAGCGACGGTCAAACGTATCTACAAACGCGGATCAAAGATCATTCTCCAGCCGGCGAACGCCGAACTGGAACCGATCGAGGTCGATCCGCAGTATGCCGCGTTTCGCGTCGGAGGAAGAGTAATCGATGTGGTTCGTCACTGATAGTCTGAATCTTTCGTTTGTTTGTAAAACAAAAATCCGATTTGTCTAAAATCGGATTTTTTTATTCGAATGCTTTGCCATTAAAGCGCTAAAGCGCCAAATGAATAAGCAAGAAACCTTAGTGCCTAAATGTTGATCTATGAAAATAGCTCTCGCACAAATTAATACGCGCACCGGCGATCTTGACAATAACGCCGCCGCCGTGATCCGTTCCATCCGGCAGGCTGAAAGCGCCGGCGCGGATCTTGTTGTATTTCCCGAACTCACGATCACCGGTTATCCTCCGGAAGATTTGGTTGAAAAGCGCACGTTTGTCAAAAAAAATCTGGCGATGCTCGATCGCATTGCCATGGAAACGAAAACCATCGGAGCGGTGATCGGATTCGCTCATCCTAACGAATCCGGCAAAGGCCATCCGGTTTTTAATTCAGCCGCCCTGATCGACCGCGGTAAAATCATCGGATTACAACACAAAACCCTGCTGCCGAATTACGACGTGTTCGACGAAATGCGGCATTTCGAACCCGCGAGCCAGCGTCAGTCACTCACTTTTCGCGGAAAAAAAATCGGTTTATCGATCTGCGAGGACGCATGGAATGACAAAGATTTCTGGAAACATCCGCTGTACCCGCACGATCCGATCGAAGAATTAGCCCGCCAGAACTGCGATATCCTGATCAATATTTCCGCTTCGCCCTTCAGCATTCAAAAAAATATTTTGCGGGTGAATATGTTCAAAAATATTGCCGTGAAATACCGTCTGCCGGTCGTGATGGTCAACCTCGTCGGCGGTAATGACAGCCTGATTTTCGACGGATGCAGTTTTGCATTGGATGCAGACGGAAAAATTTTGGCGCAAGCCAAGGCGTTTGAAGAAGATTTTATCCTAGCCGATTTCGAGAAAAAGACCGGCAGCATTCACGCATGGAACGAAGTTGAAGAAAAAGAAATTGCCGATGCGCTGATTCTGGGCGTGCGTGATTATCTTGGGAAATGCCATTTCAACAAAGCGATTATCGGGCTCAGTGGCGGTATCGATTCCGCATTGGTGGCGGCCATTACAACGATGGCGATTGGAAAAGAGAAAGTCATCGGCGTCGCCATGCCGTCGCGCTACTCATCCGATCACAGCGTCGCCGATGCGCGGCAACTGGCGCACAATCTGGGTATTGAATTCCGCCTCATTCCCGTCGAGCCGATGTTCAGGCCTTACTTAGAAAGTTTATCGGCGGAATTTAAAGGCTTGAAAGAGGATATTACCGAAGAAAATTTACAGGCGCGAATTCGTGGAAATATTTTAATGGCCTTGTCGAATAAATTCAGCGCCCTTGTACTGAGCACGGGCAATAAATCCGAATTAGCCGTCGGCTACTGTACCATTTACGGCGATATGTGCGGCGGATTGGCTGTCATCAGCGACGTTCCGAAAACCATGGTCTATCGTATTTCAAAATGGATTAATCGTGAACGTGAAATCATTCCTCAAAATACAATCGATAAAGCGCCGTCAGCTGAACTGAAACCCAATCAGACTGATCAGGATTCATTACCACCTTACGATGTTTTGGATGGAATATTGACGGCTTATATTGAAGACTTAAAAGAATACGATGAAATCGTAGCGATGGGTTTTGATGCGGGTGTTGTTGATAAAGTTCTGAGATTAGTCGATCGAAATGAATATAAACGCAGACAGGCGGCGCCGGGACTGAGGGTCACATCCAAAGCGTTTGGTTTTGGCCGGCGGCTTCCGATTGCGCAGGGATGGCGTTAAGGTTTGGACGACACGTCGATGGCCTGCTTGATCTTGTCCATCAGGGTGGAAGGAATTTCATTTTTCTGATGGCAACCTTTTTTCTTGATCATTTCAACGAGCTTTTCTTCGAATTTAACCAATTCCTGGCACGGCAAACATAAACGAATGTGCTCCTGAAATCCTTCAAGCTCCCTTACATCCAATTGTCCGTCAATGAAAGCATAAACTTTGCTTAGCACTTCCGAGCAAGGGATGAGGTGCGAATGATCGTCTTGACCATGGTTACAATGACTCATGCTTATTCCTTGAATGGCTTTCGGTTGATTCCACGCTATTTGACTAAGCCGTATTCCACGGCATATTCCCAAAGATATTTCTGCAAAAGCTTTCGGCTTCTGAAAAGCCGCGACATGACCGTACCCACGGGTGTATTCAATATGTCGGAAGCTTCTTTATACGAAAACCCTTCAATATCCACGAGCATTACGACGTCGCGGAACTGTTCGGGCAATTTATCGATCGCATTGCGAATATCTTCTTCGAGGAATTTGTCCAGAATCCCTGCCGGCGTATCGGACAATGAACTGGCACGATTGTGCACCTGGTTGTAGAGCGAAAATTCTTCCACGTCGTCATATCCGCCAACCGTCGGATCTTTGGAAGATTTGCGGTATTGCGAGATATGCGTATTGATCAATATCTTAAAAAGCCATGCGCGCATATTGGTGCCCGGCTCAAACTGACTCAGCGAACGAAAGGCTTTATAAAAAACTTCCTGGACGAGATCTTCGGCATCGCTGGGATTACGCGTCAGGCGCATCGCCGTATTGTATAACGACTCCGTGTGCTGAAGCGCTTGCCCCTCGAATTCTTTAGGCGTCATAATTCCGCTCGATGTTTCAACGATGGTAAGTGAAAATTATTCCGTCAATCGGCGGTTAATCTAATTTCTTTTTTTTGAACTTGCAAATGGTATTTGGCCGTTTCATATTGCGGCGGACTGAAATTTTAAATCTGAATGGCATGACTCTGAAAAAAATTTTTATTTTTCTTGCATTCGCTTCTCCGCTCGTTGCTCAGCAAAAAGAATACGGAAAAGTTCACGAACCGACGTCGCTCGTTTATCCTCCATCCCGCCACGCGCCGATTCACAAGGCAACCGCTTTGCATCTTTACACATTTATGGCGCTGATCGGCCGGACGGATATCAGGCCGGATGAGCCTTCCGGCATTGCCGTCACCCGCCTCAAAAGCACGGACGATCCGAAAAGCAAAACGGACGATGACGATCTGACCGTTTACGGCCTCAATACCGGACAAAATAATATTCTTTTCAACAGTTCCATGCAAAGCCTCGACGTGTATGAAGGTAAAGGCCGTAAGCAGAAACTCAATAAGCCGCGCGGCATTGCGGCCAATGCAAACGGCGACGTTTACATCGCCGATACCGGTAATAACCGGATCGTCAGGTTGCACAATCCTGGCAACTATCTCACTTTTGCCGATGCGTACGGCAAACAAGGCAAAAAGCCGGGAGAGTTTGACGAACCGCGCGGCGTGGCGCTCGATCAGAGCGGGCGCGTATTTGTCAGCGACGCCAATAACGACCGAATACAGATATTCGACGCGCATATGCAGTTTCAATACGCCATCGGAGACCGTTCCGATACGGCCGACGTTTCTAAATTATTGTACCGGCCGGACGCTATCGCTTTGATTGATGCCACTGAGGAAGCAGGTTATTATCGGGAAAGCTTTCTAATCGTCGTCGATCTCAACAACACCCGTTTGCGTAAATATACGCTTGATGGACAATTTATCGCCGGCATGAATTCAACCGATTACGGTTATCAGCAGGTATATTTGACTTCTGTTGCCATCGATTTTTATAGCAATGTGTGGGTCACGGACATGTTCAATCATTGCGTTCATAAATTCAACAAAGACCTTCAGTATATTACTTCATTCGGTCATATCGGCGACGGTGACCATGAATTTTTCGAACCGCGCGCAATCGGAATCTGGAAAAAACTCGGGCAGGTGTTTATTGTCGATAAGAAAAGCGCTCAATATTATCACATCGGCACGGATATTTATAATATGGAGGTTTCGCAGCAAGACAGTTCCATCCGGTTTGATTTTTTTTTGACGGAAACGTCTAAAGTGTCGGCCTCGATTCTTGACCAAACCGGACGCCCGATTGCCAAGCTTATTTCCAATCAAACTGTGCAACAAGGCGCGAATTCACTACTCTGGGATCGAGTCGACCGGCCGATCAACTCAAACATTTTCCTGAATCGTTTCAAAAAAGATTCAACTCAAACCTCCGACTCTACAAAAGCTCAAAAAATCTTTCCGTCAGGGCTCTATAAATTAAAGCTTGAAGCCCGGACGACCTACATTTACAGCCGCTATTTTACAAAAACCGTCGAACTGGAATTTGCGTTTTGACGGACTACACTGCAACTCGGTCGTTTTCGGTCCCGCTCAATGAGCGTGTTGCAAGTCTATCCACAAATTTTCCGCTGAAATCTTAACTTTTAGATTCGTTAATTTTTTAAGCCACTTCCAATTCTCAATTTTTAATTTGTCAAACTATGGAGAAAAGCCATAATTCCTCCGCTTTTTCCACGAAATCGCTCTCAATCTATCACTGTAAGCTTTTATTTATCAATGCCATGAAAGATAGATTCCAACGGTATGATGCTTGCCTGTATTCTACCCGGCAAACAAAAAAGTGTGAAAATTTATGAATACCATCAACGATAACAAATGCACTTCCGGCAACATCAACTGGAAACCATTATGTTAAAAAATATCATCAATACATTAAAAATGATCGGAGCCATGCTCCACTTTCAAAAAAAATTGATGCCAGCCGAACTGATGCAGCTTTACTCAGGCAGCGAACAAGGTTCGGCTTACGTCGCGGCTCCTTTACTGCGCCGCAATTCATGGATAGATTCGTTTTACGCAAGGTTAACGGACATCCGGATTTTGTTTTCCAATTTGTTTCAAATATTGCACAACATCGGGCAATTGCGGATTTACACCAAAGGCCGCCTGATCGACACGCGCGACATTCAAGATAAAATCAGCCAGCAAATGCAAACGACCATGCGTAAATTCGCCGAAGAAAACCGAACGCTCGAAAAGGATAATACTTTTCTGAAAAATGTCATCCAACAAGAACGTAATTACGCACAGATGTTGATCCGCCTCAATAACGCGACGCAAAATCTTTTTACGATCACCGACCGCAAAGTTCTGTTGAGAACCGTCACTACGTCGTTGTGTGAAGATCTGAACTTCACCAGCGCCGTCTTGTGGGTCTACGACAAAAGCGAACAGCGGCTCATACCGATTTCCTGGGCCAATGTCTCTCATGAAATGCTGCAAAGATTATCCATCAGTTTGGATAAACGTCCTTACAGCGATTTAATCACGCATCGTAAAAGTTATTTTCTCGTCGACGACACGGAAATTCCGGATCAGACGGATAATTCCGCGCTGCAACATATTCATGAATTGAGCCGCGTTCTGGAATCGCCCGTGATTTTCCTGATCCCAATCGTCAGTCTTCACAATCCGAAAAATATGGTCGAAAATTTTAACGGCGAAGTCGAAACGTCGGCGATTTTAATGGTCGGCAAACAGGAGACGACCCGCCTGATGGAAAGCAAAGAAATTCTTCAGCGCTACGCTTATTCCGCAGGCCTTACGCTGGGCAACGTCGACATCTATAATTATCTCCACGAAAATTACCGCTCGCTCAAACAACAGGCGATCACGGACGGATTGACCGGCTTGTACAACCGCCGCTTCTTCAATGAAGAACTCGAACGCGAAATGCAACGCTCGTACCGCCACTTCCTCCGGATGTCGCTCATCCTGCTCGATGTCGATCATTTCAAAAAATACAACGACTCCAACGGGCACCAGGCCGGCGATGAAGTTCTGAAAAAAGTCGCGGCGATTTTACGCGAACAGACGCGCGTGTGCGATCTCGAATGCCGGTACGGCGGCGAAGAATTTGCCTTGATTCTGCCGGAAACCAATAAAGAACAGGCGCTCGTTATTGCTGAAAAACTCCGCCACACTGTGGAAACGACGTATTTCGAACATCAGGAAAAGCAGCCGCTCGGCAATCTTACCGTCAGCATGGGCGTCGCCACCTTCCCCGACGATTCGATCCAGATCAAAGAATTGATCGAAAAAGCGGACAAAGGTTTATATAAGGCCAAAGAACTCGGACGCAATGTCGTCGTCGCAGCGGAATAAGGAGTAAATTATGAACTATCAATCGGTTTTATTCAACGGATCCATGAGAAAAAATCCTTTCTCGATTTCACCCGATCCGCAATTATTTTACTTTTCACGACAGCACGTAGAATGCCTGCAGGCTCTGGAATCCTCGATCCGCCTGCGTTCCGGGATGAGCGTCGTTCTCGGCGGCGTCGGCATGGGCAAAACTACCGTCGGCCGCATTCTCATACGTCTCTTTCAGGATAAACCCGAATACATTTTCCGGCTGATTCTCGATCCTCAATTTAATTCCGAACTCGAATTTCTTGCACACTTAAGCCAGCTTTTCGAAATCAAAACCAAAGCGCAAACCGTTCTCGAATACAAAGAAGCGCTGCAAAATTTTCTGTACTTCAAAGGTATCAACGAGAAAAAAATTCCCGTCCTGATCATCGATGAAGGTCAGAAATTATCGCCGGCGATGATGGAGATCATTCGCGGATTATTGAATTACGAAACCAATGAATTTAAGCTTCTGCAGGTAGTCATCCTGGCGCAGATGGAATTTACCGAACAAATTCGCAGCATGCCGAATTTTATGGACCGCATTGCCGCCGCTTACGTTCTCGATCCGTTTTCCGAAGAGGAGTTGATCCGGATGATCGATCACCGGCTTCGCAAAACCACGTCTGAACACGTTCTGGACGTTTTCTCCGAACCGGCGCTCAAACAAATTTATGAATACAGCCACGGATTCCCGCGTAAGGCAATCAATTTATGCCAGCAAGCGTACTTAGTCCGCGTCAATGAACAATTGGAGCGGATCGATGAAGACGTGCTGACGCACAATATTCGCCGTAAAGAGGTCACGTATGTATGAAATGAAAGACATCGATCAGGCCCAAGAAGATCAGGCTTTGTCGAGCGTTCGCCTCATGAGCCTGATTCAGGCCGGCGATAATGGCAACGGAAATTCAAAAGCACATGCCGTTGCCAATCAGAGCCTCGACGAATTCGTCGCCGGGCATGAAGAGAGTCTCAAACTGTCGGGCGATCATCTTGAACCATTAATTCCGCCTCAGGTTGAAATCGCTCTCGATCTTTCCGCGCCGTTCAGTCCAAAGCAGCGTATTGCCTGGCTCTCACGGCCTTTTGCAAAAAAAACCATCGGTCTCGAAGTCAATTCACGTTTTATCCGCACTTCTAAAATCCGCCATTACGGAAAAAAGGCTGAAGTCATTCAGATGGAAGAAATCGATCTGGCTTCCGGCAAAGCCAGCGACGAAATGGTCGTCACGCAATATCTGAAGCAGATGGCGAAGCGCATGCGCTTCCAATCGGCCGACGTCGTATCGGTCATCGGCGGTATGGACGTCAATCTCCGCCTTGTAAAAATGCCCAAAGTAACGAAACAAGATCTTCACGAAGCCTTGCTTTGGAAAAATAAAAAAGAACTGCATTTTTTCAACGACGCCCCCGTCGAACTGCAATACATCGTTTTGAACGAAGCATCCTCCAATCCTAATGAATTTTATGTGCTCGTCATGGCCGTCAAAGAAGAATTGATCCGGCAGCATCTGCAATTATTAAAACGGGCGGGAATCGAGCCGAGCAAACTCGTGATCAAACCGGTCGCGCAATGGAATCTTTTGAAACGCAATCCGGACAAAGGCCGCCACAGCCTGATGATCGACATCGGTTATGAAAACAGCCTCGTGACTTTTTTTCACGACGACACGCTCCAATTTGCCCGTGAAATTCCCATCGGCGGCAATCATTTTACAACGTCACTGATGGAAACTATTTTTGTCGACAACGTTTCGTACGTTCTGAGTTGGGATGAAGCGGAAGAAATCAAACAAGCGATGGGATTGATCATCGAGTCAATCGAAGGTAAAACCGTTCAGGGCATTCCCTATTCCGAAATTGCCGTGATGATGCGGCCGGTCGCCGAACGGTTCGTTTCCGAAATCAAAATGTCTCTCGATTATTATCTCGAAAATTTCAAGTCCGTAACCTTCGATCACGTATACATCACCGGCAATTCCGTCAAACTCAAGAACCTGGTTCCGTTCCTCGAACGCCATATCGGTCACGTCCTCGAGGCGCCTCATCCGCAGGAAAATCTCGGCGACGCTTCCGCCAAACAATCCAACGGCGGTAAAAATTTCATTTCGTTTTTCGACAGCATCGGCGCGGCATTGCCTCACGGAGCCGAATTCAATTTTTTGCCGCAAGCTTTGAAAAAAGAAATCCGTTACCGGCACGGCGCATCATGGCTTGGCCTTGCGCTATTCCTCGTGTGCGCCGTTCTGGGCGGAATTACTTTCTTGATGAATATCGAGCGCAACAGCCTGAATGACATCAATGAAACTATGCAGGTTTCGCTTGAGCAAATACGCGCCCAACACAGCGAATTCGATAAATTAGTTGCCGAACAGACGCGCTTAAAGACCATTGAAACTCAATTGAAAGCCGAAGTCAAAACGGATTCGTTGATTAGTTATATTTTAAAAATGATCAGCAACGTCACGCCGGAAGAAATTACCGTCGATGAAATGACCTGGGGTGACGCGTTTAATGCCATCCAAATGGATCGGCTGAAAGTAAACAAACAGATGCAGGCCAACGGTATGAACGCAGCCAATAAAATCGAACCGAATGAGCTTCGCATCAAAGGCGTCGTCTATAAAGACGTTTTCTACGCCGATATTCATCTTTTGAATTTCATCAGCGCAATTGAGAAGACTAATTTTTTTACTGAAGTCAGTTTGCGCGAAAAACGACGCGATGTGCAAGACGACCGTTTATTTTTTGAAATCGTCTCTAAAAAATCGGATCAGTAATATGAAAAGCTTTATCAAATTCTGGATACTCGCCGGACTCATCCTAACTGTCGTTGCCGGCTGGACGGTTTTCGGATTCACCACGTTCCACGGTCATATTCAATCGGCGGAACTCGCCATTAAAAAAACGGACAAAGACATCCACGATGCAACCCAACGTATCAAGCTCCTTCCCGCTTTACGCGAGCAATTGAAGCAAAACCGCGGCGACGTGGACGAACTGAGGAAGAGAATTCTTAAACCCGACAGCATTTCACAAGCGATGTCACAGTTGCACCGTTTATGCAAACAGTTCCAAGTCGATCTGAAAGTCATCAATTTTTCAACCGATTCGCTCCTCGCGCACGTGCAATCGACCAACGGCAATTCCAGCAGCTTTGAATTGCCGATCCTGATGGAATTCGAAGGATTTTTTCTCGATTACGGATTATTGATCGATAACCTCGATCAACTCAACTACGCCATTAATTTTACCGATTGCAGAATAGTGACGCAGGAAAACAGCGGTAAACTGCTGATCCAGGCGCGCGCGTGGGTACGCATTGCATCGAAAACCAACCCGTTGATGTAAGGATTATTGACATGGCTAAACCCAAATTATCCAAAACGCAAATCCGACTGTTTATCGTACTCGGCATTTTGCTAGCTTACGCCGTTTACGATCTCGCGACGGCAAGGTCGAAACCGGCTGCCAAAGAAAAACCGAAAAAAACCGTACCGGCCAACTCGTCGGCAGCCGAGCAAATAGCGGCGGCGGCCGCGCCTGTTAAGAGCGCTCCAGCCATGACGTTTGCGTCATGGAAACGCGATCCATTCAAAAAACGCATCGAAATCAATTCACGCGTCAGCATCGGCAAGATGGTCGAATCGCTCGTCATTCCCAAAATGACTAATTTTAATTTGTCCGCCATTTCCAAAAACGGAAAAAAATCTTACGCCATCATCAACGATCAAATCGTCGGCGTCGGCGAATTGGTCAATGGATTCCGCGTCGTAGAAATTCAAACCGGCAGCGTCATCCTGAAAAAAAATGATTTTACGTTTACGTTACAATTGCCGGAAGAAGATTATGATTTTTAATCAACCTAAAGAAGGGTGTATGAAAACTAAATTTTGGATCGCCGCGATCATCGCCGTATGGCTGACGGGAATGCCGCTGTGGGCGCAAGCTCCGAACGATACGAGTCAGGCCAAACTGACGATGAACTTTAAAGACGCCGACATTCTCAACGTTCTCCGCCTGCTGTCGCGTCAAAATAATTTGAACCTCGTCGCCAGTAAAGAAGTGAAAGGACGCGTGACCGTTCATTTCAACGAAGTCAGCCTCGACGACGCGCTGGAAACCATTTTGAAAGCGAACGGTTACGATTACTATATCGAAAAAGATATTATTTTCGTCAAACCGATCGACATGGAGCGTAATGCTTCGTTAACTTCCAAAGTATTCGATTTGAAATACGTTGACGCCAACGACATGAAAGACGCGCTCATGCCCTTTCTATCCAAACGTGGCAAAATGGAAACGCTCAGCCGTACCAAGACCGGCGTGACGGAGGAAAAACGTTCAAGCCTCCTGATCGTCAGCGACCTGCAGCACAACGTCGCCATGATGGATTCCATCATTCGTAAAATCGACGTCATGATTCAGCAGATCATGATCGAAGTTAGGATGTATGAAACGACGTTGGGCGACGATCAAAAAGTCGGCGTGGGTTTGCCGACGTCGATCACGGGAAAAACCTTCGATGCACGAAATCCCGACGATCCCGCGACGCCGACGACGTTTACCGCCATCGCGCCGTTGGAAGACAAATTGCAAAATCTCATCATGGGAAAATTGTCCGTCGACCGGCTGCTCTTTTCGCTTAATTTTTTGAAAACGCAGACGAATTCGAAGCTTCTATCCAATCCGAAATTGGTCACGATGGACAATCAAAAAGCTGAAATTTCCGTCGGAACGGCTATCCCTGTGCAAACCATCAGCCGTAACGCTTCCGGCGATATCATCACTTTCACCGACAAAAATGTCAATGTTACGTTGAAAGTCACGCCGAAAATCAATCCGGATTCCATGATCACATTGCTGATCGAGCCGACCATCGAAGACGTGATTGGCTACGTCGGCAATGACGACAACCGGCAGCCGATCATTTCCCGCCGGACGGCCAAAACACAGGTCATGATTAGAAACAACGAATCCATCGTCATCGGCGGTTTATTGAAAGAAAATGAAGTAGACACTAAGGAAAAAGTCTGGTTACTCGGCGATATTCCGCTGTTAGGAAAATTATTTACCAGCAATACCAAAGAAAAAAAGAAAACCGATTTACTGATTTTTATTACGCCGCATATTCTGGATCCGCAAATATGAAAACATTAAATGAATATTTGACCGAAGCCGTCCATCACGGCGCATCGGACGTTCACCTGACGGCCAATCATTACCCCATTATGCGGCTGCATGGCGATCTTATGCCATTGGATTCGGCTGTCTTGGACGATGAATCATTGACATCGCTGCTTCTGAGAATTGTTACGGCCGAACAGCGGGAAATATTTTTGAAAAACCGCGAACTGGATTTTGCTTACGAAATCGACGGGCTGTCGCGCTTCCGCGTCAATTTATACTTCCAGATGCGTGGGATTGCTGCGGCGTTTCGTACGATCCCGGCTAAAATTTTTAAATTGGAAGAACTGGGCATGCCGCCGGGAATTTACGATCTGGCTCGATTGAAAAAAGGACTCGTGGTCGTGACCGGGCCGACAGGTTCCGGTAAATCCACCACCCTCGCCGGAATGATCGATCTGATCAATTCGGAACGGCACGACCATATATTGACTATTGAAGATCCGATTGAATATACACACAGGCCGAAAAGCTGTCTGATCAACCAGCGCGAATTGCACGCGCATACGCATTCCTTCGCCAACGCTTTAAAAAGCGCGCTCCGCGAAGACCCGGATGTCATTCTCGTCGGCGAAATGCGCGATCTGGAAACGATCGCGCTGGCCATTACGGCTGCTGAAACCGGCCACTTAGTTTTTGCCACGCTGCATACCAAAAGCGCCGCCGAAACCGTTGACCGGATCATTGACGTTTTCCCGAGTGACCAGCAGCAACAAATCCGAACCATGCTAGCCAATACGATTCAGGGCGTGGTCGCGCAGCGTTTGCTGCGGCGCGCCGACGGCAAAGGACGCGTCGCCGTCGATGAAGTGCTCATCGCCACTCCGGCGGTAAGAAACCTTATTCGTGAAAACAAAACGCATCAGATTTACTCGGCCATTCAAACCGGCGGCTCGTTTGGCATGCAAACCATGGATCAGTCGCTGATGAGTTTTTACAGCAAAGGATTGATCACCCTCGATGACGCCCGGCGGGAAGCGCACGATAAAAATTTGTTTAACTAAAATTTTGGTATTTTTGAAAAATGGAATTATATTATCCAACTAGCCCAACACCCATTACAAAATTTTTGGAGTCTCTTATGTCCGAAGATCTCCAAAGAACGCCGATGCGCATTACGCTGATCGATGATGAAGCCGGAATGCGTTACATCTTTACGCAGCATTTATTATCCGGAAATCATTCCATCAGTGAATTCAGTTGTGGTGAAGATTTTTTTGCCGCGATTGAAAAAATGCCGGTCGAATCATGGCCGGAAGTCATTTTGCTCGATCTGAATATTCCCGACAAAATGGACGGATTGGCCATTCTGAAAAAAGTCAAACAAACCATCCCCCATGTCGAAGCCATCATGCTGACGGCGCACGGCGATACGCGCAACGTCGTCGAAGCCATGCGCAACGGTGCGTTTGATTATTTACTCAAGCCTTGTTCGGCGGAAGAATTAGTCATGACCGTGGAACGCGCGATCGAACACCGCAACTTGGTTTTCGAAGTACAGCAACTACGCTCCAAACTTGAAAACCGTTCGAACCTCGAACAAATCATGGGCATGAGCCAGGAAATCAAAAGCGTTCACGCCAACGTCGAACGTGTGGCCAATACGTTGTTCAGCGTATTAATCCAGGGCGAAAGCGGCACCGGAAAAGAAGTTATCGCGCGCGCGATTCATGAAATGAGCAACCGCAGTTCCCAACCTTTCATCGCCGTAGACTGTGGAGCGATTCCGTCAACACTGATCGAGAGTGAACTTTTTGGCTATGAAAAAGGCGCTTTTACCGGTGCGGATAAACGAAAAGCCGGTTTATTTGAAGCCTCGCAGGACGGAACTTTATTTCTCGATGAAATTGCCAATATTCCGATCGAGACGCAGGGCAAACTGCTTCGCGCTTTGCAAGAGAAAAAAATCATGCGTGTCGGAGGAACGCAAGCCATCGACATCAATATCCGTGTGATTTGCGCAACCAATTTGCTTCTCGAAGACGCCATCAAAAGCGGCAAATTCCGTCTCGACCTTTTTTATCGCCTCAATGAATTTACAATTTATCTCCCGCCGCTTCGTAACCGAAAAGAAGATATTATTTTTCTGACCAATCGTTTTATCCGCGAAGCGAATTCTGAGTTAAACAAACAAGTCGGCAGCATTGCCAAATCCGCCGTTGAACAATTGGTTCATTATCACTGGCCTGGCAACGTACGCGAATTGAAAAACGTCATACGCCGCGCTGTGCTGATGGCGGATACGGAAATCAGCGGCCATCATTTGATCTTCGATTACCAGACCGCCCAGAGATTGTCGGGCGGCGACGGTTCGGCCGCTTCGCTCCAGAGCCTCAAAGAAATCCGTAAAGAGGCCGAAAAAACGGCCATTCAGCGCGCGCTCGAAATTTGCGACGGCAACAAAAGCGAAGTGTCCCGCATGCTCGACGTCGACTATAAAACGCTGTTGACCAAAATCAAAGAATTTAACCTCGAATAACCATGCCCGAAGAACCGGCCCAAGGGCACAGCCTCAGCGATGAACATCAAGTTTTTTTAAATGAATTTTCCCGCGCGGTCGACGGCGAACGGACTCTTTCCAATCTCATCGGAATTTTGCTCTTACAAAATACGGGCATTGCCGGCTCATCGCTCGGGATGGCTTTATTGGACGGTCGCCCATTGTCATTCATTCAATGGCCGGACAGGCCGATTGCGAAAATTTTTGCCGACCATATTTCGGAACGTCACGTCAATGCGGTCATGAATATGGGATTGGCTGAATTGTCGAAACTCCGCGAACAGACGGTTACGATCGACGATGAATGGCTCGTCGATATTACCGGCGACGTTGATCGTACACCGGGCGCCGCTGAATTCCCATTTCCCACCCCCCTGCTTTTTCCGATTATTTTTAAATCGTATCCGGTCGGACTTTTAATCATCGTTCCTTCATCGGACAATCCTGTTAACGCGCATGACCTGCTCTTGATGCAATGGTGCACCCAGAAAGTTTCCGATCGCGTCGAAAAACTAAAAGGCGCGCTCGAAAGCAGGCACAACCAACTGGCCACGGTCATCAATACCCTGCAGGACGCCGTTATATTACTGGACGATCAACTCAAAATTCTGCTGCAAAACGATTCGGCCAAAACTCTTTTACCTGGAATATCCCGTTCCAAAGATTCCGGCAAACTTCTCTACCTCGGCGGCGCTTCCGTAAACGAATGGATTGTACCATTACAAACGGGCCGGAGCGAGCCGTTGTCTTTCGAGGTAACGCTTAACAGCCGCTTATTTAAAGTTTCCATGTCCGCTATTCGCGAGGGCTCGACAATTTCAGGATATTTGTTGACGTTACATGACATTACGCAAGAACGTTTACAACAAGAGGAATTATTCCGCGTGTCGCGCCTGGCAGCCGTCGGCGCGCTGGCATCCGGCGTCGCGCATGAAATCAATAATCCTCTTACAGGCATCATCGGTTTTAGCCAATATTTGCTCAAAAAAAATCTTAGCGGCGACGTCGCCGAATACATTACCGATATATATAACGAATCGAAACGGGCGCGGGACATTGTCGCCGGACTTCTTGATTTCTCAAGGCCAGGCAGGCATGTACCGATCAATTTAAATCAGTGTATTGAAAACACCGTCGTTTTTTTTAAAAAACAATTTTCAGATAATCGTATTAATTACGAACTCAAACTCGTCGAGCCTTTGGATTCATTTGATGGCAACACCAGCGAAGTCCAGCATATTATTTTTCAACTGCTGCAATTTGCCATCGATGACATCAAAGAAACCAAACACGGCGATTGGATTCTCATTCAAACGAAGCCGGAATCGCAGGCCGTCGTGATGGAAGTATCGTTCAACAGCGCTTGCGCCGCCGATGACGATTATGAAAAATATTTGATCCCATTTTATTCAGATACGAAAATCAACGGGCCGATGCAGATGGGATTGGCGATCGCCTTTCAGATTCTGAATCGCCACGGGCATTCGATCCGCGTCATTAAATTCCGCGACTGCGGAAAAACCATTCAATGCCGGTTCCGGTCAAGCACAGTATGACAGATTTTCCTCCAAAACCCCAGCCTTTGGAAATCAAAGGAATTGAGAACATTCTCGTT
>JABWBZ010000316.1 GCA_013359335.1 bacterium | reverse complement strand
ATTACGGTTGTTATTTTCAATTCTGTGAATCAAACTCGTATTGATAGTTTTGTAGTGACGAACATTCCTGTGGGAGGTACTTTTACAAAAACTCGAAATTTTACCGTATCGCTGCCTGATACCATAATCAATACGCCGATTACCATTCGCGTCAATGGCTCGTCGCCCGGATCCAGCAGTCCGGTGCTGGTCGACACGGCTCTTGCCGTATCGGCAAAACTTGTTTTCGATGTGACCGCGTCGAGCATCACCGGTAAATTTCCATCGCAGACACTTGCGCGGATGGATTCGATCAAAACATCGACTAATTCCGTCATCGATACCGGTTATATTCAGCAAGGCGATATTACACTGACTTTCCGTAACCGGCAGTTAGCCGTGGGTACGAGCGTGCTGTTCACGTCCAGCGATTTCATCGATCCTTCCGGCGCCACGCTTTCCCGCATGGTCAACGTCGCGGCCGGCAATAATCAAACCACGGTTCTTAATATTGATGTAGCCGGCTGGAAAATACGCCCGAGACAAACGAGTGTGGGCAATCAGCATTTTGTTTACAATTATACTCTCACTACTAATGCTTCTACGTCCGATGCAACGGTGATTGCCAATAATCAGGGAATTGTCGTCACGGCGCGTATCGATACTCTATATTTTTCACGAATACGCGGCGTACTGTCGCAGGAACAGGTTTCCATCGATCCGCGAGGCCAGGAAATCGACATCGACAGCGATCTCGATACGATCCGATTGCAAACGGCATTTTTTGAATTGGTGACCGAACATAAAATTCCATTTCCATCGACGCTCGACATCACCGTCAAAGGCAAATCGGCAAAAGGCGTAGTGAGAACGGTTTCATTCAGCGGTAACATCGGAGCCTATACGTCCGGAACCGATCCGCGCCGCGACACCATTCGCAGTCCGGCCGGCCAGAGCGCCAATATCGCCGCGCTGCTGAGCATTCTGCCGGATTCGGTGATTATCAGCGGGCAAGCGCTGGTGGGCAATGGCGTCGTCAGCGGCGCTATTCAAAATACCGATTCACTGAATGTAAAAGTGTATTTACGTACGCCGTTAATTTTTCAACTGCCGAGCGATACTACCAAAAATATTATTCAATCCGATCCGGCGGAGTTCGATCTGGGCTCCGAAGCCGAACGCATTATTCCGGAACATTTCAGTAAAGTTACCATTACGGGATTTATCAGAAATCATTTTCCGATTCCCGTTGACGTGCAATTTCTTGTCAATAACGTGGCGCACCCGGATTCATTTTACACTCGCCTCGACGATTCGGCGTTCGTGTATCCGCCGCAGCCGTTGCTGGTGGATAAAGGAACGGTCGACGCCAATGGCCGCGTGACGGCTCCGAATGAAGTTCAACTGAGTTATGTGCTTACGCCGCAGCAATTCCGGCGGATTTTCATTGCGCCGGATTTTGCAACCAAGTACCGCGGCGTCAAAGTGCGGCTGCGCGGCACCGGCGCCACGCCCGTACAAGTCAGCGCGAGCGATTACGTTGAAATCGACGCGGATATGGAAGTGGAATTTGATTTTGATGAGGACGTACTGAAATGAAAACTCCACTAACTTCAAAAATGAAATACCATTTCCCGACAAGCCGCCAAGCTGTCAATATACCTATCTTTGCGTCTTTGCGTCTCTGCGAGAAAGTTTTGAGAAGGACTTTAACCGGCCTGTTGATTTTAAACCTCTCGGCGATTTCAGTTCTGGCCGGCAATGGAGAAGGCGATCCGCGCGCGATGGGCATGGCTCGCGCCAATACGGCGGTTGCCGAAAACACGGAAGCGTATTTGTGGAATCCGGCTAATTTAGGAATGGCTTCGCTGCGCAAGAACAACCTGACCATCAATATTCTGTCGGCGGGTTTCAGGCTGAACAACAACGTCCTGACCATTCCCGATTACAATAAATACAATGGAAAAGTTTTATCCGAAAAAGATCAGAAAGATATACTCGATCTTTTTGGCAGCGACAATTCGCTCGATTTTAACGGCGATTTTACGGCACGGGCGGCCAGCATCCAGTATCTGAACTATGCGCTCGACTTTTCGATTGAAGGCAACGGGTTTGCGCGCATGCCCAAAGAAGTGGTCGAAATCATGTTCAATGGGTACGAACTCGGCTCATCGCAACTCAGCCCGAATGGTAACGGCGGCGGCAATCTGTTTTTTAGTCTCGGCGCATCGGCCGGATTTTCGCTCAAAGAAAAATTGTCCGTTCCTTTCAAAGATTTATCAGCGGGCCTGTCGCTCAAGTATTATCACGGCTTCACGCAAAGCACGATCAAAGATTTATACGCCTTCGTCGAACAAAGCGACAGCATCATTTCACGCGGACGGTTGAATATTCTCGAATCGCATGGCGGCAATGGATTCGCTGCCGACGCAGGTTTGGCCGTGCAGTTCAATGACCGCTGGTCGGCGGGTCTGTGCGTGCAAAACGCGCTCAGTTCCATCGCATGGTCGAGCCGCAATAAAAAACGGTTGGCCGAATATACCGTGCGTACCGACGATTTTATCGATCTGCAGGACGATCTCGTTCACAGCGACACGACCATTGACGGCCAATCGTACAGCCGTAAATTGCCGATGATTCTGCGCGCAGGCGTCGGTTTCAAAGCCAATCGCACGACGCTGTTGGCGATGGACGTGGAGCATTTTCTGACGGAGGAACACGGGGATGCCGTGCCGCGCATTGCCGCGGGGGCGGAATTTCAAACGTCGTCGACGGTGTATGTTCGTACCGGTGTGTCGGTCGGCGGGGATAACAGGGGATTCAATCTTGCCGCAGGCGGGGGATTTATTTTCGGAAAATATCAGCTCGATCTTGCTACGAATAATCTCGAAAGCATCGTCAAACTTCGCCGTTTTTCATTTGCGTTAGGCTGTAAAGTCGTTATTCGTTAGTCATTTCGGTTTAAACGCTTTGATCACTTCCTCATTACATTCCAATTTCACTTCCCCGATTAATTCAATACAATAAGGCACGGCAGGAAAAACCGCATCGAGGCATTCTTTGATCGATTTCGGCTTACCCGGAAGATTGATGATCAGCGCGCTTCCGCGGATGCCGGCTGTTTGGCGTGAGAGAATCGCAGTCGGAACGAATTGTAGAGACACGGCACGCATGCGTTCACCGAAACCCGGCATCATTTTATCGCACACGGCTTCCGTCGCTTCCGGCGTCACGTCACGCTTCGCAGGACCCGTTCCGCCCGTCGTCACGATCAGGCAACAACCTTCCACATCCGCCATCCGTTTTAATTCGTTTTCGATACTGGTTTGGTCGTCAGGTATGACTTTATAAACGGGCGTCCATTCGCTTTTCAAGTAAGATTTTAATGTGTCGATAATCGCCTTGCCCGAGAGGTCTTCGTAAACGCCTGCGCTCGCGCGATCCGAGGCGGTGAGTATACCGATTTTGATAGTCATGAAATTCCTTTTCAACACTAAGGCACTCAGTGATTAAAAACTATCGCCACAAAAATGCACAAAAGATTTTTTATAATAAATAAAAAACTCTGCGAACTCTGCGCTCTCGGGTGTGATACTATTTGCCTTTTTTCTTAGCGGGCTTTTTTTTCTTTGTTCGTTTCACGGGCGAGATCGATTTCACGATGGTCAGGCCGGATTTG
>JABWBZ010000315.1 GCA_013359335.1 bacterium | reverse complement strand
AATTACTCAAACAATCTCTTGAAGCTTCCGCCAAGGCCATCGCCTCATTGCTCGAATCGGCGTTGGAATCGGGTAAAGTCAAAGGATTCAAACCGCACGCCGCGGCGTTCCTCGGCTATCTGATTTCGCACGAATCGCATCATCGCGGACAGATCATGCTGACGCTGAAACAGGCCGGACATCCCGTCGACAAAAAAATCGCATACGGATTATGGGAATGGGGCGTTCGTTAAGCCGTTGGTTTTTACTTCATTTTTTGGCGCGTCTGTCTTACATTAGCCGGATGTTTTTTTATTTTTTTTGAAATTGGAAAATTATGGACATTGTGACCTTGATTTTATTTTTAGCCGGTTTGGTTTTTCTAGTGGCCGGCGCAGAAATGCTCGTCAAAGGCGCATCGCGCATCGCCGCGGCGCTCGGTATATCACCGTTAGTCATCGGCCTGACCGTCGTTGCATTCGGAACGAGCGCGCCTGAAATGGCCGTCAGCGTGCAATCCTCGCTCGAAGGGCAGGCCGACATCGCCATCGGCAATGTTGTCGGCAGCAATATTTTTAATGTTCTTTTTATCCTCGGTATTTCTGCGATCATCACGCCGCTGATCGTTCAACAGCAGTTGATCAGATTGGATGTACCGCTGATGATTGCGGTTTCCATTCTGACTTACGGTTTTGCTTACGACGGACAAATTCAACGTTGGGAAGGAATCGTTTTATTTTTGGGAATTGTCGCCTATACCGTTTTTCTCATCCGCCAAAGCCGGAAGGAGAATAAGGAAATCCAGGCTGAGTACGCCAAAGAATTTTCTGAAAAACCCAAACCGGGCGCCATCGGGTTTCAAATCGTCCTGGTCATCGCAGGCTTGGCGCTTTTAGTCGTCGGATCGGACTGGCTCGTTGCCGGCGCGGTGGCCATCGCAAAATTATTCGGCGTGAGCGAACTGATCATCGGCCTTACGATCATTGCTGCGGGAACGTCGCTGCCGGAAGTGGCCACATCGATCATTGCGGCCATTCGCGGCGAAAGGGATATTGCGGTGGGCAACGTCGTAGGTAGTAATATTTTTAATATTCTTGCCGTGCTGGGACTTTCAGCCACGGTTGCTCCTCAGGCCATCCCTGTTGCGCCCTCGGCCATTAGTTTCGATATCGTCGTCATGATCGCGGTTGCCGTCGCGTGTTTGCCGATTTTTTTCACGGGCAATATTATTGCGCGCTGGGAAGGATTTGTTTTCCTGGCCTATTATATAGCCTACACGCTTTTTCTGATCCTCAACACAACCGGCCATGATGCTTTGCCCCGGTTCAGCATAATCATGATGGAGTTTGTCATTCCCATTACGGCATTGACTCTTGCCATATTAGCTGTACGATCTTACCGGAAAAATTCAAAACCTGCGCGATGAAAAATTGACGTGATTGTTGTATGGAAGCCATTACAAAACCTCGGATTAAAATTTGCTGTATCGGCAGCATCGAAGAAGCACAGATGGCCATTCGTGCCGGTGCGTCGGCGCTGGGATTGGTTTCGGCCATGCCGAGCGGACCAGGCGTGATTGCGGATGAGCGTATTGTACAGATTGCCGCGGCCGTGCCCCCGCCCGTCGCCACCTTTTTGCTGACCAGCAAACAAAACGTCGCAGAAATTATTTTTCAGCAACGGCGGCTGCGTACCAATACCATCCAGATCTGTGACCGGATCAAGACGGGATCGTACCATGATCTTCGTGAAGCGCTTCCGGGCGTCAAACTCGTTCAGGTCATTCATGTCACCGGCGAAGAATCGATCGATGAAGCCTTGGCGGCAGCGCCGCATGTCGATGCAATTTTGCTCGACAGCGGCAATCAAAATCTTGCGGTGAAAGAACTCGGCGGTACCGGCCGACGGCACGACTGGCGTATCAGCCGCGTAATACGCGAACGTTTGCCCATACCGATGTTCCTCGCGGGCGGTCTTAATCCTTCCAACGTACGGGAAGCGATCGACGCCGTCGGACCTTTCGGACTGGACGTCTGCAGCGGCGTAAGAACAAACGGACAACTGGATCTGCAAAAACTTCAAGCCTTCTTCAAAGCGGCGCACGAATGAAACCGGAAAAGCTTTATCGGCTTTATTTCTCGCCAGGCGCACGCGGATATGAATTTATCCGCGCATTTCATGCCAAACATTTTCGCGATTTTGCAAAAACCGAACTGGCCGACTTCGACGCGCTGGCCAACCAGATTTTCCTTAATGTTGCCGCTATCGCGGAACAGAACATTCACGGCATTGAAGAACACTACGTCATCAAATCGATTTACTTTCAATGCTGGAAATTGCTCCTGCGCGAAAGTAAAAAAGAAAAAACCATCATCGCGGAAAGCCGGCTGATTCAACCGTCGGATTCTCCGGCCGAATCCCCTATTGAAAATTTACCGGCCGGCGATAATCCTGAGAAAACCGCCGAAGCCAATGACCTATTGGAAAAGATTATTCGTTTCCGCGAAACGCTCAAAAAAAGAGACCGGAAAATCCTCAACGCCTTGATCGACAATCAACGGCCGCTCGATATCGCTCACGATCTCAAACTGAACTATAATTTACTGAGCATCCGGATTTTGCGCATGCGGGAAAAATTGATGAATTACCTTGACCAAATGGAACGATTCGGAAAAATAAAAAAATATTGAAAGTTTGTTTTAAATCCGGGCACCTATAGTTTGGCGCCAAATTAAAACCGATACGATCATGAACGAAGATTTCTTTCAATCCATTCAGACCCTTTTAAAAAACAACCGGCATTTCGATCAAGCCGTTTTGTCGCTATGGATGAATCATTATAGCGAGTTGAGCGCCGCCGAAATACAATCGGTTGAGTCGCATTTGGAAATATGCCCGAGTTGCCAACGGCTATTCGAAAATGTTTTGGATGAAGAACTTGAACTGGATCCTGAAAAACGCGTCATCGGTTTATTTTACGATTCCGGCCATCATCATAACGGACGGCACATCAGAATTTTTGAAGACGCATCCCGTTCAGTGACCTTGACTATCACATCGGCAGAAAAGGCACAACTGGTTTTTACAAAAATTCCGCCGGCGCTGGAAGGCCAAAAAGCCCGAATCGAACTGGCCGGCGTTTCATTCCGCACGCCGTCGATTCAGACAGGACACTCGCTCACGCTCGGACACATCGGTATGGAGACCGTTGCATCGATAACCATAACATCCGTACCTCGCCCGGCTTCCGCTGAAACAGCCGCGCTGGCATGGATGAATTCGCCCCCGCTGCGGTACCTGGCGGCGGCAGTGGTACTGATCGTGCTGGCCGGAACGGCCTTGTATTTTAACCGTCAGGAATCTGCCATAACGGTTGACGCGCCGGATCGCCGCGATTCGCTCGCAACAGCCGATTCGTCAAAAAAAATTGTTCCGGTTCCTGAAGAAAAACTTCAACCGAGACCTGAAACGGCGCTGGCGGATAATTTCACACCGAATGCGGTTCTCGAAGCTCACATTCAACGAACGTATCGCGGCGAAATTCAGTTGGAAAACATTACGCCGGCCGGCTCCGAAACGCTGGCCGTGCCGATTCAGTTCAATTGGATTCAACCGGACGGCGACCGGGTTTTAACGGTTTCGATCGTCAATAATCATAATGAAAAAATCTGGGAACATCCCGCG
>JABWBZ010000039.1 GCA_013359335.1 bacterium | reverse complement strand
TGACGGTTCAAACTGCGCCTACGGGCAGTCAGTTTATGTAGGTAAGAGTTCACACTTTCGCTATAATTAATAGTCGTCATGACTAACACGTCATCCGATGATTTTGATTGCAACAAAAGTTATGTCGTCACCGAGCGCAGCAGTGTGATCGCCTTTCCCATGAATCCAATCAGCAGCAGCAAGATTTAGCTGCCCGATCAATTCATCGGCTCCGCCGGAAGCGTTTGAAGCGCATGCTTTGGCAAAAATTTCTAACGTGCGATCATATCCCAGCGTCTCGCCATTTTCATCGGCCAGTTCCGGAAATCCGTCGCTCATAAACAGGATCCAATCGCCTTGATTTAAAATAATCTCTCGTTCCAGATAATCGGTGTTTTTCAATGCGCCCAGAGGAAGTCCTTTAATTAAAAATTCTTCGGCAAACTTTTCAACGCAGCGGTACACCAGCACGGGAGGCATGCCGGCTGAAGAAATTCTCAATCGAGCGCTGAAATTTTTTTCCTGAGAAATATGGGGTTCGAATTTCGCCATGAGCATACACATCGACAAACGCGGTAAATTCATATCTTTGATACAGCGCGACATTTCGGACAACGTTTTTGCGACTTGTCCATTGCGTCCATACGCGTTGAATAACCCTTTCACCGTTGAGACCATGTGTCCCGCCTTCAAGCCGTGTCCCGTGGCATCGCCCAATACCATCGTGAGTACTCCGTTGTCTCCGACGTGAAAATCGTAATAATCGCCGCCGACTTCCGTCGCCGTTTTCATATACACGGCAATATGGAAGTGTGGAAGAGACGGAATCGTTTTGGGCAGCAAGGAGATCTGTAACTGGCGCGCTTCTTCCAATTCTTTCGTCCGGCGTTCATTTTCGATTTGAATGATTTTGGACTGAGCTTTCGCGGCGCGGCTGGTTGCTTCGGCCGCTTGGGCTCGTAACTCCGATTCTTTGATTTGTGCGTTTTTACGTTCGCGATTCAACTCAAATCGCCTGGCGCTGTAGAGAAATCCCAAGACAGCAATTCCGTAAAGGCCGTATGCCCACCATGTTTTCCACGGTGGCGGTAAAATCGTAACTCGAACGGATGTTCCCTTTTCATTCCAAACGCCGTCATGGTTGGAACCTTTTACGCGAAAAACATATTCGCCCGGATCAAGATTGGTGTAGGTAGCGAATCTGCGTGTACCGCAGTATATCCACTCGTTATCGAATCCTTCCAGCTTGTAGGCGTACTGATTTTTTTCTGAATGCCAGTAACTCAATGATTTGAATTCAAAAGAAAATACCGATTCTGTATAACTTAAAATGATCGTTTCAGTTTCTATTATAGACTGAGATAAATAATATTGATCGTTCTTTCGATAAATTTCGTTGCATCCATCTATATGAGCGATTCCGACGGATTGGTTAAAAACCTGAAAATCAGAGATGACCACTGGCGGCTGGTACGGATTATCTTTGACACTATCGGGGTGAAAAAAGTTGAAACCATTGACGCCGCCAAAATACATTCGACCATTTTTATTCTTAAAATAAGCGCCCGAGTTAAATTCATTACTCTGCAATCCGTCCGTTATATCGTAATTTCTGAAGACACCTTTGTTCGTAATGTTCATTGGATCGGCAGGAGGTGTGAATTTCGACAAGCCTTTATTGGTACTTAGCCAAAGGTTTCCATAATTGTCCGAAAGAAGGCCGTAAACTTTATTATTCGATAATCCGTCTTTTTCAGTAAAGCTTCGAAACACTTCATTTTTTACGTCAAAAACATTTATGCCGCCTCCATAGGTTGCAATCCACATCAAACCATTACCGCTTTCAAGAATGCATGAAACGTTATTATTGCTCAATGACTGAGGATCGTTAGGCTTGGATCTAAAACTTCTAAATTCACAGGTTTTTTTGTTAAAAACTTTTAGTCCGCCACCGGTTCCAAGCCATAATGATCCATTGGAATCCTCATAAATAAAATTAATATTGTTGTTCAAAAGAAACCTGTTATCGGGCTCACATCTGTAACTCTTGAATTTGCCAATATTTTTGTCGAAAACATTTAATCCGCCGCCATTAAATCGAGGATCTGCTGTTCCGATCCACATTAACCTAGAGACGTCTTCATGAAAGAACAAGACATTTCTGCCGCTCAATGATTCGGAATTATTAGGGTCGGCTTTGTAAAGCTTAAACGTTTCCGTCTTTTTGTCGAGTATGCTTAATCCATTGGTTCCGATCCACAATAGGCCTGTGGCGTCTTCATAAATCGCCGCGACATAATTGCCGCCGAGTGAATTAGGAGCACCGGGTTCGTACTTATATTGACGAGATTTTCCTGTTTTTATATCAAACCTGTGTAACCCATCATCGATAGTTCCGATCCACAACAGGCCGGAACGGTCTTCATAAATTGATCGTACGCCATTTAGTGAGTGGGTTTTGAATTTTCCGGTTTTTGTATCGCACATGGTGAGTCCCCAACCGCCAATCCAGATTAAACCGGACAAGTCCTCATAAATGAATTTTATTTCGCCATTTTTCAGCGACTGGTATTTATCAGATTCGCCCTTATATGTCTTAAATTTTTCAGTTTTATGGTCAAAAAGATTTAATCCTCCGCTCTCTGTCCCCACCCACAACAATCCTGAACGGTCTGAGTGGATGGATAAAACTTTATTATCATTAAGCGATTGAACATCGTTGGGATCATTCATAAATCTTCTAAATCGTTCAATTTTTTTATCGAATACATTTAGTCCTCCGCCATTGGTACCGATCCATAAAAGTCCAGACTCGTCTTCTTCCAAACAGGTGATCCCGTTATTGCTGAGTGAATTGGAGTTATTGCGTTCATTTTTATACATCTTAAAAGTTTCTGATTTTCTGTCAAACAACCCCAAACCGCCACCGGCAGTTCCAATCCACAATGAGCCAGTGCGATCTTCATAGATCACCATTACTCGGTATTGATTCGGCAACTTCGGATTGATGGCCTTATTTGCAAAGCTTCTGAATTTTTCCGTCTTTTTGTCAAAAACATTAAGTCCGCCGCCATACGTCCCAATCCAAAGGAGACCCGAGGAATCTTCGTAAATGCTAGAAACACCATTGTCGCTAAGAGAGTGAGGGTTATTCGGATCATTTTTATACGCTATGAACGTTTCACTTTTTCTGTCAAACACATTCAATCCGGCCAACGTGCCAATCCATAAAAGTCCAGAACGGTCCTCGTATAGGCAATAAATCGAATTTTGCGACAAAGACTGGGAATCCAACGGGTCATGCTTGTAAACCTTAAAAGAATAACCATCATATCTATGCAAACCATCCGGTGTACCGATCCATATAAATCCTTCATGATCCTGTAAAATGCATCTGGTAATACCTTCCATCAATCCGTTTTCGGTTGAAAGATGCTTGAATTGCATATCCTGCGCTTGCAACGATTGGATTGATAACAGGTATAACAGATACAGACCAACCGTATGAAGAGTGCGCAAAACACAGTGTGTCATCACATTAGTTGCTAAGTAAATAATGAATCCAGTATTTTTCAATGCTTATCCGACGCAGATTATTGCATGGAAACGTTGTTAAAACTTCCGACAGCGCGTTCAGCTGTTTCTGCTGTTTCAAACACGGTCAACAGGTGCGTGATCATCAACAGACTTTCGACTTTTTCAGTAATGGCGGATAATTTCAATTGCCCTCGCGCATTTCTGACGGACGTCAAACACATGATCAGAGCGCCCATGCCGGAACTGTTCAGCCATTTAACGTCGGCCAGATCAATCACGAGTTTGCGCAAGCCGTCGGCGATCAAGCCTTTGACATGTTCATGCAATTTCATCGTGTCGGGTCCGCCCATCATTTTTCCGGACAAATGCAACACGGCAACATCGCCACGAATTTCTTCCTTAATCTCCATGGTTTTCCTTTTCGTAATTTTTTTTGCCGATCAAAAGTCAGGGAGGTAGATTCGATTGTGAACCTACCGTCCCTGGCGATTTTAAATTATTCGGATTTAGTAATGCTGGCGCATATGTGCCGTACCACGCTGCTGGAGTCAAATTTGGCCGCTTCCGAAATTGCAAAAAAAGCTTTGTCGTCGCCAATTTCCTTGAGCGTCAAGGCAGCAAGAATCCGCATGCTGTTCTCTGAATGCGTTCGCAAAATATTCATCAAGGGGATAATCGTACCGGATAATTTCGCTTGAGGATAAGCTTGCTTCAGGTCCCGTACGACCGCCATTGCGCTTTCCTTCAGGTTATCGTTGTTTCCCTTGAGCGTTACTTTCAGATTCTGAACGGCCAATTTCAAAATCTTTTCAACCCGTTTGTTCTGTTCATCCGCACTTTCCTGCGCCGCAAGCGCTGACGCGAAAACACCGGCGGTCAGCACAACTGCAATAAATCTCATCATGGTTTTCATAAGTCCTCCTTCTGGTTAAGGTAATTCGTTATTGTTACATACAACGAATACCGGCCAAAAGTTGGCGCCCATTCCGGATCGGTTTTAAAAATTCAAGATTAATCCAAATCGTATTTGACGTGCCGTGTCGTAAAACAAGCCGTTGTTATACCAAACCTGATATTGCTGGCGCTGGCGTTCATTCAAGTTGGCTACGCCATAAGGCGAATTTAAAAACCCGTTGTCATCGGGTAAGCCGGTGGAACTGAAAACATTGACGACATTTCGACGATCAAAAATATTGTGGATCTGGCAATAGATGTTCAAGCTTAGATGTGAGGACCATGAGAACGTTTTGTCCGCTTTAGCATCGACACGAAAGTTCCAGGGCATATTCTGAGCATTAATCGCTCCATTCGTGAGAGCGCCATCGAAGATCGGCCTGATATGAAGATTTCCTATCGTCGTTCGAGTATAAGGAAGTCCGCTGCCTGCATTAAGAAGAAAATTTATCCCGGCATTTTCAAGCCACCGTTGCCCACTCCAAACCGGTCCTTCTCCTTTTGCATTCCGGATATCGATGGTTGCAATTATGTTATGCCGCCGCTCGAAAGCCAGCGGAGCGTAAATTTTTACTTTTCTGTCACCCGAAGATCGTGACGTATAGCCGGAATTTCCGGTCCCAACTGCCGATTGCAAAGAATAGGCTAAACGCCCCTGGAATTTACCGGTACGGCGAAGTTCCAGCATAATATCGATACCCTTGACGACGCCTTCATCCGCATTATAAAAGAGATTGATACTATTCGGCGTTGATGCAAGCTGGATGTATGAAATTAAATTATTGATATCTTTGTAATATAAACTGGCGTCGATCATCAATCGATTCGATAAAGATCGGCGAATGCCGATCTCATACTGCGTGACACTCTCAGGCCTCAAGTTTGGATTTCCGACAGTGAAAGCCCCCCCGTTCACTGAGGTTCTTTCAAGCGCATCCGGTCCCATGTACAAAAACTCCAGATTCGGTATTTGGGTAAAGCGCCCATAGCTCATACGGAATTGAGTCACATCCGATATTGGAAAACTAAGGCTGAGTCTTGGGCTGACCTGATACCAGTTTTTTGCCGGTTTGTAATCTTCAGGCCCCAGTTTGCCTGCGCGAGTAGAATCGCCTATTTGCGATACATCGGACTGACCGGTGGGATCAGAAAAATTTTTGACCCGTTTTACGCCTGAATTGAAAAAATCCCACCGGATGCCGGATCGGATGGACAGCCCTTCTGAAACGAATTGATTTTGAATAAAACATGATGCTGAAATTGGATGAGCCGGTCCCAGCAACTTCTTTTTTAGATCATCGTGATTCACTTTTATAATGCTGTAATTAGAATCCACTCGCCATCCAATGCTGTTAAATTTGATATTATCCGGGTCGAAGTCGTCAAGAAACCGGATGGTGTGATAGAAAAAATCAGCCCCTGCACGGATAAGGTTTCTTCGATCGATCTGATCGGTATAACTGCTTTTTAGAGCCACATACCGATCTTGATACCAAAGCGGTCCACGGCCTGCTGCGCCGTCGATGTCATAGAGCAATCCGTCACTGTAATACGATGTGGAATTTGTATTACCCTGAACGGATTGGTATTGGCGCAGATCGAAACCAAAACGGTCATTCATACGCTTCCGATCGTTGGAGTGATAATTCATGGCAAAATCGGCATAGCTTCGATCACTGATCATATACGTCGTGATCATACCAAGATTCAAATTCGTTATTTCAGCCCGATAATTATTATCCATGGTGAGTATTCTTGAAAAAAGTCCTACGCGGCGATACGTTTCAGAATAATTTCCTGCGATATCAAATCTCAACACTGAAGGCACAGCCTGCCATGTAATTTTGGTTTGCAACGCCATGCCGCGGTCGCTGTTAATTCCATATCCCGATGAGTTCTTGGGCTGAGGTCCTTTTTTAAACGTCAAGGTACCTTGTTTGTCAGTGATAAAAATTGCTGTATCGGCCAAGGATGGATCATTTTTTGATATACCTTCAGAACTCAGTCTGAATTTTGGGAATCCGATAACGCTGGGATCGGCGTCGGTAATATCGCGCGCTTCACCGGAAATAAAAAAACTTAATGCATTATTGCCGGACAATGGTCCTCCCAAACCGGCGCTGTACACATCGTAACCGAAATAATGATTTTTATCCAAAACGGCCATGGGCCGGTCGTTCACATATTCCATGTAACCGGAGTAATTCGCTCCTCCTCGTTTAGTCGTGACCTGGAGTATAGCCGATTGGAACCGTCCGTACTCTGCGTCATACGCGCCGGTAATAGTCACCATTTCTTCGACGGCACCACTCGGAATCTGAGAATTGGCTATGCCGGTCACCAGATTATTTTGTTGGAAACCGTCAATGTATACTCCCAGTTCTTCAGGCCTTCCGCCACGTACGTACACGTTGGAGTTGCCTCCTTCGGCATTGAACGTATTGGCCGTAATGAATCCGGCCGTAAGAGTTCCGGCTGCTTGAAATCCTCTCAAAGGGAGATTGGCCATTTCTTCAGAAATCATTACGCTCATCGTCATCGTTTGGTCGTGCCTGATCAAAGGACGCTCGGCGGCGATGATAATCTCATCGCCGGAAATAGGATCGGACGGTAATTCAAAATTCAAAGCTGTCGTAAAGTCCGGTAAAATCAGCACGTCTTCTTTTTTGACGGCCTGGTAACCGATCATTCTCGCTTCAACGGTATAACGACCGGCCTGCACGTTGAGAATGATAAATTCTCCTTGAAAATTGGTGACGGCTCCGGTCGCTGTCCCGACAACGATAATATTGACCCCGGGTAATATTTCGCCTGTTTCTCTGTCTCTGACTTTGCCGGCTATTTTACCGGCGGTTCCGGCAAACAGCAATTGGAAATCGACAAACAGCGCTGCCAACAAAACGATCAGTACGCGGCCGTTAACGGTTTTCATGATTTTCTCCATAAAGTGGAAAAACGTAAATCGTTAGAAGAACGCCACGAAGTCCTGAATGAGGTCAGTAAAGAAATCTTACCGGAGTGAATCGGAGGATAGGATATCGGTAAGGTAAGGCGCACCGGCTCGAGTGTCAAGGACGTTCTGTGAGAAATACAGTCAGGACTTCAAAAAGTTGACGCCCGAGCCCGTTTGATATTATTTTCACGCACGCATGCCGACAGTACAATTTGTTTGACTCTCAGAAACGAATGAACTACTTTTTTACAGCCACGATCTAGAAATAAATTGCTGCTTATTATTTAACTGAGTCAGCCAATGAGGCGCGAGAAAAGTTTTACAAAGAACTTGAGCTCATTAGACGAGGTTTTTGCTTTTATTTCAACTTACTTACAGCACGCAAACGTAACCGACGTTTTCCCCATTCACCTCGCCGTAGAAGAAATTTTCGCCAACATGGTGCGATATAATTCCCAAAACTTTTCAGATATCGTCATCAGCATAGAAAAGTCCGGAAAAACGCTGCGCATTCATCTGTCCGATGAGCAAGCCGAACCTTTCGATGTTACCAAAGTTAAATCCCCTGAACTGAACGTTCCCTTACCGCAACGTAAAGTCGGCGGGTTAGGACTTCATTTGGTTAAGCAGTTTGTCGATCAAGTATATTATGAATATGAAAATCATCACAGCATTGTAATCTTAACCAAAACTTTAGAGACTTAACAATGTTTCATATTGAGAAAACTTCATCGGAAGAGGTTGCGCTCATCGGACGGCTGGACGCGGCGCAAGCGGAAATCGCCAGACAAACTTTCAACACGATCCAATCCACAATGACGGTCGATTTTCAACAACTGGACTATATATCCAGCGCAGGCTTGGGCGTGCTCCTGATGACTCAAAAACGCCTGAACGATATCGGGCATTCGTTGAAATTAATTCACATGCAGCGGCATATCCGGGATTTATTTACATTTGCCGGCTTCGATCAAATTTTTTTAATTGAGCCATGAGGTTTTATGGCCAACTTTTACGTTAAAATATTGTATTTCAGATGAATGACGAGGAAGATATACAATGGGTTCGTCTAACGCTTGAAGGCCACTCCCGAGCGTTCGAATCTATCGTTCGTAAATATCACAAGCCATTGTATAATATCGCTTATCGGATGGTTTCCGATAAAGAAGACGCGGAGGATGTGGTGCAATCGACGTTTTTAAAAGCATTCCTGAAATTGAAGACGTTTAATATTCATCTTAAATTTTTCAGTTGGCTGTACCGGATTGCAATCAATGAATCTTTAAATGCGATTAAGCAAAAACACCGCCATTCGGAAATCGACGACAACGCCGCGTCCCCGGAAAAATTACCGGATGAATTCGCGGACGATCAACTGGCATTGGAGAAATTTCAGACGGCGCTGGCGGCACTTTCTTTCGATTTAAGGATAGTGATTGTTTTGAATCATTTCATGTTCATGTCTTACCAGGATATATCCCAAATATTGGATATTCCTGAAACGACGGTTAAATCCAGATTGTTTACGGCACGGCAAGCCTTGAAAAATATTTTTTCAAAAAAAGGAATGGATACCAAATGATTGAAGAAAAATACATTCAGCTTATGCATCAGGAAATAGACGGAATGAATTCGGCAGGCGAAAGCGAAGAGCTTCGTTCCTATATTTCGGCCAATACCGACGCTCAGCAATATTATGATGAACTTTTGGAGGTTTGCCGCCGTCTCAATAAAGTGCCTCCAGCCACGCCTTCGCCCGATTTAGCTCATCACATCATCGCATTAATTCCGTTTGAACGTTATGCACACAGGCGGTTCTCACTGATCGAATTTATAGCGCAGTTTTTTATCGGAAGATCGGGCGTTTCTTTTGCGGCCGGGCTCGCTATAGGAGCGTTGGCCATATTCTTTTGGATTCGATCGATTCAGGAAGCGGATCGCTTGCATCTGACCGGTGCCATAAGTGAACATAAAGCGATGATACAGTCGGAACCCGTTTTTTTTAGGTTAAAAGAGGTGCAAGGTGAAGCGATGCTCGCGTGTTCACCGGCAATGGTTCGGATGGAACTTCACTTACAATCTGAAAATCGTATCGACGCGACCGTGGTCTATGAGCAAGCAGAGCTTCAATTAAATTCTTTTCATAACGACGCATCCATGCACTCGCTGCGTTTGGATGATTCTCAGATAAGCATTTCGCATTCACGAGAAGGCCGCTATACCATCCTATTCAGACGTTTGTCGGGCTTGCCTCCGAGTTTACAGTTGAGCCTTCGGCTCAACGATCGCGTACTTTTCGAAAAATCTTTGGAATGATTTAAATTTTGGATCTATCGAAAACCCAATGATTTGAAATGTATACGTTCAATGTTATTATCAGCGTTGCGCCGGTAGTGTTTTTTTTACTGGCGCTGATTTTTTTTGACAGTTACAAATTGGTGCGTTTTCGAACAGTGGTGCTTCTCCTGTTGATCGGAATCGTCGTCGCGGCAGCGGCATTTGAAGCCAATACGTTTTTGATCCGAATCATGGCGATCGATCCTGAATATTTTTCACTCTACGGAGCTCCGATAATTGAAGAATTATTTAAAATGATCTATGTGATTTATTTAATTGGCGCAAGGAAAACAGGATTTTTGGTTGATGCTGCGATTTATGGATTTGCCGTCGGGTGCGGATTTGCAGTTTTTGAAAATATATATTACATGTCGGTTTTGGATGACCCCTCGATGGAGATCGGCTTCATTCGCGGGCTTGGCACGGGTATCATGCATGGCGGTGCAACGGCTGGAATGGCAATTATTACGCAGAATGCGGCGGAACGGCACGGCCAGCTTGTTTGGCAGGGAGTTCTTCCTGGCTATATTTTAGCCGTAATTGTTCATTCCGTGTTTAATCATTTTCTTCTTCCGCCTGTAATGATGACTCTTCTTCAATTGATCGCACTTCCGATTCTTCTGGGCGTAGTTTTTTATCGGAGCGAACAGTCGCTTCGGCGATGGTTGGATGTGGGTTTGGATACGGATGTAGAATTACTGAACATGATACACTCCGGTCACATTACGCAGGCACGCGTCGGGCAATACCTGCAGTCTCTTAAAGAACGATTTCCAGGAAAAATTTTAGCCGACATGTTTTGCCTGATTCATATTCATTTGGAATTATCGCTGCGCGCCAAGGGTATTATGATGATGCGCTCCCATGGTTTTGAGCCGTACATTGAATCTGAAATGATCGATCAACTGGATGAACTGAAATTTTTAGAAACGAGCGTCGGAACAACGGGTAGGATAGCGATCCATCCATTCTTACACATGAGCAACCGCGATCTTTGGCATGTATATTTTCTTCGGAAGTGACCAGAGGGAGATATCAAAATAAAAACCGGCATGACTGATCGGGATATGCTGGTCATTGCGGGCTCGCATTTTGTATTGTCGGAAACAGAAATCAACGATTCCGTTTCAAGTCATACACGCCGGTGATGGTCACCGTTTATTCGATGGCACCGTAGTGAAAAATCCTCTACTCAACTTGATAGAAGAGCAGAGTTGACGAAGCACGCGGGCGGGGACCATGAACAAAAAATCACCCTATGCGCCATTCTATCGATTGTAGTAGCTCTAACCATTGTTATTCATTGATTTAAAAAATAAAAAAGAAATTTTTTATGGAAAAAAGGCCATTTTTGAGTCTTATATAAAAAGACTAACTCAAAATAAAGGCCATTTATGGTCGACCTCAAAATTGCCGAATATGAATTATCTTCTGATGCGATCACCAAATTAAAAAATCTTATTGGCGCAAAAATCGGGCGTGATATTATTTCTGACAAACTGCTGGAACAGTTTATTATCCGAAATTATCATTTTCGTATCAAACAGTCTGACGTTCAAAGTTCGGACCCGAAACGCATCGAAGTTTTTGATACCCATTGGCATGGGCCAATAATGGATATTGACATATGAGATTTCTTAAATTCATGCAGTAAAAATGACGGGGGGATTTATGACAGCATCGAAAGAACATTTGCCGTTTGAAGAAACATTGGAATCGACATGGCACATCAGGTTTTTAAGGTTATTGCTGGATGAGACATGGACGACGCGTATGTCATCGGCGGGTCTTGGGCAAAATGCCAATATCTACTCGGCGGTGTGCCGAGAGTTTCCGGAACTGACCGAACGAACTTTTATTATTCGTTCTGTTTTTAATGATTTGTACACCCGCGGCCTTGTTAATAAAAAATTCGATTTCATTGCGGCCTGCAGTCTTAACAGCGATTTTTTTAAAGAATTGGCGCTTACCTCACTTGGGAGAGATTTTATAAAATACATCGACCGGAAAAACGGAACGCATTAAGCTTACTCGTAACGATATTGAGTCGATCTCACGCGCTAAAAAAAATAGTTGTAAATCAATTCCCTGAATCGTATGATTTAGGGAATTTTTTTTAATCGGAAACGAATATGCCAACCGAAAAAGAATCCCGTTTTTTGCTTATTGCGATCGTGTATGCAATTTTATTTGGCGTTTGGTTTTTTTCCATTAAAGACGTATTTCCTCCTTTCATTCTTTCCCTGATCATAACGGCATTTCTCCTGCCTTTCAGAGAACACAAATCCGTACGTGTTCTTATTGCATTAGTGCTGGCGGTACTGCTGATCTGGATGTTTTATTATTTACAAGACATCGTGACGCCTTTTCTGATTTCATTTGCGCTGGCTTATCTTTTCGATCCCATCGTCGATTGGTTTGAAAAGCGCCGCGTCACTCGGACGGCTTCCATCATCGCGATCGTAACGCTCATCCTCGGCGGGTTGTTTTTAGTGGGTCTGTTGATCATTCCGCAATTTGCCGAAGAAGTGCAGATTCTTGCAACCTCGTTGCCTTCTTATGAGGAATTTAAATCACGATTGCGGCTGGGCGAATGGGCGTTTCTCTCGAAAATAGGATTGGATGTAGAGCGGTTGGTGCAAGTGATCGAAACAGAGGCTTCTCAAAAAATCAACGAATTGATCAAATATTTTTCCGAAAGCGCGCTGGGCATTACTTCCGGACTAAGTTCATTGATAACGCAATTGATTAATTTAATACTTATTCCGTTTTTGACGTTTTATTTCTTGCGGGATTTCGATAAGAATATTGCGTCGTTACGAAAAAAAGTTCCCGATCGCCATCAGGAAAGAGCGGACAAAATTTATAATCGCGTTAATACAATTCTCAGTTTATATATTCGCGGAAAAATTCTGGCCGCAATGGTGATTACATTGATAACATGGCTGGCGCTCAGTATTTTGCAAATTAATTTTGCGCTTCTCATCGGGCTTACGACGGGTTTCTTAAGCCTGATTCCGTACATCGGGCCGATCATTACGTTTATTATCGGAGGAGTTCTGGGATTTTTGAATCCGGACCCGGAAAAAGCCATTCTGGAAATTTTAATCGTCATCGGCGTTATCCAAGTGCTGGATATGGTAATCATTTCACCAAAAATGGTGGGTGAAAAGTTGGGACTTCATCCCGTGCTCAGTATTTTTGCGTTGTTTGTGTTTGCCAAAGTATTGGGCGTAGTAGGATTATTAATGGCGCTGCCGTTGACGGCGATTGTGAAAGTTTTTGTAATGGATTGGTACGATCAGAGTTTTTTCAAGCAAGAATTTTTCCGCGACGACGTTCCTTCCTGATTATTTTTTTACTTCAACGGCCGTTATGATTTTTGAACCGCCCTTTGTCGTTATCAGATGGACCACGACGGCATCGCCGTTCTTTAATTTTTGAATTTCATCCTGATAATCGGCCAACGAATGGATGACCTTATCGTTAATCCGCGTGACGATCAATCCTTCGTAAATTTGCTGTTCTTCGGCCTGCGCTGAAGTGCGGACAACGCGCACACTCGGCTCACCCCCCGACTCGTCCATCATCTCTTCGACTTCGAAGCCCATGCCATTTCCGATTTCACCGTTTTTTTGTTTTTCCGAATCCGGAAGTGAATGAATGGCCGGAACCGTTGTTTTACCGTCCTTGGATTTTAAAATAACGGTTTTGGTGGCTTTAGCGCCTTTGTGATAAATCAATAGCGTAACTTTATCGCCCGGTTTTTTCTGTGCAATATAAGCCTGTAAATCGCTGCGTTGTTCCAGCGGGCGTCCGTCGATTTCCAGAATCACATCGCCTTCCTGAATTCCAGCATCATAAGCGGCGCCGTTTTCGGTGAGCGATTCGACGAGAACGCCTTGCGCCCGATCGAGCCCGACCGCTTTGGCGTACGTCGCGTCAACGTCTTTGATGCCCACACCGATGTAGCCGCGAACAACCTGGCCGTATTGAATCAAACTTTCGACGACGCTGCGGGCGATATTGATCGGAACGGCAAAGCCATAGCCTTGATAAAGTCCAGTGGTTGTAGCGATCGCCGTATTGATGCCGATCAATTCGCCGTTGGTGTTGACCAAAGCGCCGCCGCTGTTACCTGGATTGATCACGGCATCGGTTTGAATAAAATTTTCGACGCCGTACTGATCGCCGATAATGTCGATTTGCCGGCCTTTGGCGCTGATAATGCCTGCTGTTACCGTTGAATTAAGGCTCAGCGGCGATCCGATCGCCAGAACCCATTCGCCCACTTCGATGAGATCGGAGTTTCCAAATTTGGCCACCGGCAATTTATCGGATTTAACTTTGATTACGGCAATGTCGGTCAGAGGATCCGATCCGATCAATTCAGCGTCGAGGATCCGGCGATCGGAAAGTTTGACCTGAATTTTTTCGGCGTCTTTCACGACGTGATCGTTGGTAATAATATAGCCGTCCGCCCGGACGATCACGCCGGAGCCCACGCCTGTTTCAGGAATGTTTTTATGAAATTTTTTGAAAATTTCATCAAAGCCTCCGCCGACGGTCGCCTTCTTTTCGCTTGTGATGGTGACGACGGTCGGAGTAATGTCTTTGGCAATTTTTGCAAATATTTTTCCTGAATTTTCAGCCACTGAAAATTGTTCTGACGACATTGCATTTTTGACCGACTCAGCGTCCAAGGCATACGAATGATTCGCCCAATTGGTTTGTGTATTGATCACCAATCCGATGGCGATTCCCGCCATCAGAAAAAAAGTCAGCATCAAAAGAACGGATTTTTGTTTCATGGCCAATGCCTTTTTGCGTCAGGTTTTACGCGTTTTTTCGTTTGTGTTTTTCTTTGTTTCGGTAGAAATGCCGTGTTTGGTTAACACGTCTTTGTTGACAAAAATGGGCGCCTTTGATCGCATCGCCAGTGCAATAGCGTCGCTGGGTCGCGCGTCGATTTCAATTTCGCCGTCAGGACTTTGTAAATACAACTTAGCATAATACGTCTGATCTTGCACCATTGTTACCACCGTTTTGTCTAACTTTGCGCCCAGTTTATCCATGACGGTTTTAAGAAGATCGTTCGTCAGCGGGCGCGGCGGCTTTTCACCACTGAGTTCCAATTGGATCGCGTATGCTTCGCTCGTGCCGATCCAGATGGGCAGCATAATTTTTCCGGACTCGTCGTACAAAATAACGGTTGGAGACATGGCCGCCGAATCCATGACAACCGCCATAACTTTTACTTCAACCGGCAAATTTTCATTATTTATTTCCTGGAACCATGCGTGGTTACTGGCGAATATCAGCATAACAATACTTACCAAGCCTATGATCAGCCACGGACGAAATTGTGTTGTCCGTTTTGGCGCAGATTGAGTTTGATTATTTACAAACTCATCTGCGTTATGATGGCTTTCGTTCATAGTGTTCACTTTCAAAAACAAAACCCCGGATGCATCGGATCCTGGGGTCACTATCTGAATAAGCAGAGGTTGACGATAAACCTCTGTTACCTATTAAGCCTTTGGTTTATAGGTGAATTTAAGTTCCGTGCTTTCGTTTTGCAAGGAAAATTTCTAGGCTGATTTCAAAATAAGATGTATGGTTTTTTTTCTGCCTGCCGCAGGCTCGGGGTTCCGTCGCGATTGTTGTAACGGTTTCTAAAAAAATTAAAAACAAACGTCCGCTTCTTTCATAATCCCCCGGACTAATTCAACATTGTCGGCATGCCCGGTGCCATACGCCTCCAATCTTCCCCGAATCATTCCACCCGTCAGAGCCAAATCTCCGATAATGTCCAAAATTTTGTGACGAACGGCCTCATTAGAAAAACGTGGAGATTCGGCAGAAAGCATTACCGCATCGTCAGCTATCGTATACGGTTTGAGTAACAATAGAAGTTCTTCAGAAGGCCGTCCGTCCATCAATATAAAACCGGTAGTGGCCGCGGCGCCTTTGATAAAACCTTGTTGAGCCATGCGTTCAAATTCGCTCAGTAAACAGAATGTCCGCGCCGGTGCAATATCATGCTGAAATGTTTGAAAATCAAAATTGTAATCGAATGTTTGAAACTTGCCGTTGGGCAGCTTAAAATGATAAGTAATTTCAAAAATATCAGACGGCGCTATTTTAATCCAAGTTTGCTTTTCAGGATTGTGTAATTCAATTATTTTTTTTATTACAATTTCCTTACCGGTAGCCGATTGATCGATTATTCCTGCCGAATTTATACTTTCTATCCAAACTTTACTGCTACCGTCGAGAATTGGGAGTTCCTCTGCATCCATCTCAACGGTAAGATTGGTAATTCCCAAGCCGAAAGCAGCGGCAAGAAAATGCTCGACTGTTCTCACGATGGCACCGTTGTCCATCAATGTTGTTGCCAGCTTTGTTTGATGAATATTACAATAATCCGCCTTCACTCTTTCGGAATTTTGGCGCACGAAATAAATTCCAGTATCCTGATTTGCAGGCAGTAAGCGGATATTGACAAGCTGGCCGGTATGAATGCCTGTTCCATAAACTGAGACAGGTTTGCAAATAGTACGTTGGTTCATTGTAGAATTCATAGTGAAGTATAGCGAATTATTCGGCTAAAATAAAGTTGCACCGTCGACAAAAAACTGTTAGATTGTCGACCCTTTTGAAGAAAGAGATGCATTTACCAATAATTTAGAGGTTACAGTGAACTTCGTATCCATTAATAGCGGCTGGATTGAAGTCATTGCCGGCAGCATGTTTAGCGGAAAGTCGGAAGAACTGATCCGCCGGCTGCGGCGTGCCGAGATTGCACGAATGCGCGTGCAGGTATTTAAACCGTTGATCGACAAACGTTATGACGATAATCATATCGTGTCGCATAGCGAATTAAAAATGAAATCCGACCCGATCGAAAAAGCGGAAGAAATTTTAGAAAAATTGGATCCGCGAACTGAAGTCGTCGGCATTGACGAAGCGCAGTTTTTTGATACGTCTCTGGTGGCCATTTGCAATCGTTTGGCTGATATGGGTAAACGGGTAATTGTCGCGGGGCTGGACAAAGATTATACGGGACAGCCCTTCGAACCGATGCCGCAATTGTTGGCAATTGCGGAATATATTACCAAACCTTTGGCGATCTGCGTAATTTGCGGTAATCCGGCCAATTTTACTCAGCGAACCATCGAAAGTGAAGACCGCGTGCTGGTCGGCGCTTCAGGCTTTTACGAAGCGCGTTGCCGTAAACATTTTGATCCCAAACCGGCCGTTCCCTCGAAAAAATAATCCAATTTTATTTTCGACATGTTTTTAGATTTTATCAAAATTAGTGTGAAAGCCGGTCGCGGTGGTAATGGTATTATTTCATTTCGGCGCGAGAAATATGTGCCCAAAGGCGGTCCGGACGGCGGTGACGGCGGCCGGGGCGGTGACGTGGTATTATTAACGGATGCAAACTTGCACACGCTTCAGGATGTGGGACACAATCGCCATTATTTCGCTCAAAGCGGCGAAAATGGTTTAGGCAATAATCAACATGGTAAAAACGGAGCCGATGTCGTGATTCGAGTTCCGCCCGGAACGATTGTTCGGAATGCCGACTCGGACGAAATAATTGTAGATCTGGTAGAAAACAAGCAACGTTTTGTTATAGCAAAAGGCGGACGAGGCGGACGGGGTAACACGCATTTCAAATCGCCGACGAATCGCACGCCGCGCCGGTCAGAGCCCGGTGAAGCCGGTGAGGGATTGGAAATAGCGCTGGAATTAAAAGTGTTGGCCGATGTCGGCTTGGTCGGTTTCCCAAACGCCGGGAAATCAACTCTACTTGCTTCAGTCAGCGCCGCGAGACCGAAAATTGCAAACTACCCGTTTACTACTTTGACTCCCAATTTAGGCATAGTAAAAGTCAAAGACTTCACAAGCCTAGTGATGGCGGATATTCCGGGACTAATTGAAGGCGCTCACGAAGGCAAAGGATTGGGAATTCAATTTCTCAAACACATTGAGCGTACCAAAGTCCTGGCATTTCTGATTGATGTTCAAAGCGAAAATATTGAAAAAGACTACGGCGTGTTGAAGAAAGAATTAAAAAATTTCAACCCGGAGTTATTGAAACGAAAACGTGTGGTGGTGTTGACTAAATTAGACACGACTGCAAAGATTCCGAAAAAACAAATCATGCGTGACGGGACAAAAGTAATAGCCATTTCATCTGTAGCGCAACAGGGTTTAGAAAAATTGGTCCAAACATTGTGGAAAATGATGCCAAAATGAAAAAAATCTTATGATTAATCAAAAAAAAACTTGACTTGGGAAAGTTTTTTTGCTATCATTACGCCCCGTAAAAAAGCGGGCCAACGTTCTCTACAATCGGTGAATAATTTGTGAATAGTCGCAAGGAATCGACGGGTTTTTTAGATACGAAAAATTGAAAATAAATAAGAATTTCCTTGCAATCATAAGTTCAAAATAGTATATTACGTCCCCTTTGAAGATAAAGGGAATAAATGCGATATCAATCGGCGAAGACACAGAATCTTAGCCAAACGTTTTTTGACAATTAGAGAGTATACACAGTCGATTCTTAGAGTATTCTAAGGAGTTCAGAATCATTCTTCGAATATTAAGAAATTAATATTGACAACGAAGAGTTTGATCCTGGCTCAGGACTAACGCTGGCGGCGTGCCTAACACATGCAAGTCTTACGAGAAAGCGGTAGCAATATCGTGAGTAAAGTGGCGAACGGGTGAG
>JABWBZ010000038.1 GCA_013359335.1 bacterium | reverse complement strand
GTATTTTCTTATGAAAAAATCAGTTATTACTTTGCTCGCTTTGTTTTTGCTGACGTTTAAAGCAAATGCTCAAACAGCCTGGGAAACGGATCCGGTTCACTCGAATGCACTTTTTACCGTCACACATCTTGTTGTTTCGGAAGTTACTGGCCACTTTAAAGAATTTAGCGCAACGATGGAATCGACCAAAGCTGATTTCTCCGATTCCAAAGTTGAAGCTACGATCAAAACCGCCTCGATTAGCACCGATAACGATAAACGCGATGGCCATTTAAAATCGCAGGATTTTTTCTACGCTGAAAAATTTCCTGAAATCAAATTTGTCAGTAAATCATTCACTAAGACCGGCGACAAAACTTATAAAATTGCCGGCGATCTGACGATGCGCGGCGTGACGAAAACAATCGAATTGAATGCTGTTTATAAAGGATCCGTCAAAGATCCTTGGGGCAATACCAAAACCGGATGGACGGCAACCGGCTCACTGAACCGTTTTGATTATGGCCTTAACTGGAATTCCTTGATTGAAGCAGGCGGCGCCGTAGTCGGTGAAACCGTTAATTTACAATTGAATATTGCATTCGTACAGAAAAAGTAATAGAATTTGACATGAAGGGGCGGGGAATTCCCTTCGCCCCTTTTTGTTTTTAGGAACTACCTTGTGACATCGATTGATGAAAAAATTCGTGGCAAGTTTAGAAACGAATATCATCGGTTGACGGTTAATTTAATTTTTACCATCAACCGCATCATGGGTGAGCACCAACAGCTTTTAAAAAATTTTAATATTTCCCTTCAGCAATTCAATATTCTTCGAATTCTCCGCGGCCAATATCCTCATGACGCCTCTCTTAATCTGGTTAAAGACCGGATGCTGGATAAAAACTCTGACGTTTCAAGACTTGTTGAACGGCTTGTCAAAAAGAACCTTATCGATCGTTCCGTTTGCCCTTCAGATCGCCGCCAAGTGAATCTTCTGATTACGGAAAAAGGTTTGAGTTTACTTGAAAACATTGATAAAATTGAAAAATCGTTTGACCAAATTGTTTCAGGTTTGACTCAAGATGAAGCAAAAACATTGAATCAGTTGTTAGATAAATTGGAAAAGCAGTAATATGAATAATAGGATTAAAACTTCATCGCGGTTATTTTTGTTTGTGTGTATGGTTTTTACGATGGCTTGCCAGAAACCGGAAACATCGCTGCCACCATCATCTAAACAAACCGTTAGCAAAGAATTTTCCGACTACTGGTATCAAGGAAAAGCCGAAGTGAACCGTTATGAGATCGAACAGGCACGTTACGGCGAGATTCGGAAAGGCGACGCGGTTTTGATTTTCGTGACGGAAGATTTTAACAGCGAGAAACAGGTTAAATTGGAAAATTACAATGACGAAGCAAAAGCGAAAGCAATTCCGATATTAAAAATGAATTTTGTCGTCAATTTTAATACCGGAATTTATCCTTATTCGGTTATGACTTCGGTTTTTACGCCGGTCGATCTCTCCAAAACATTGAAAATAAGCAACACTGTTCAGGAATGGTGCGGCCATACCTATACGCAATTGAATCTAAAAAGCAATCAGTATGTGTATGAAGGCCACTCGTATTTTGAAAATGAAGCGGATGAATCGTACACGATTGGCGCCGAGTTATTGGAAGATGAGATCTGGACGCTAATTCGCGTGAATCCGCAAAGCTTGCCTTTAGGAAAAATTAAAATCATTCCCGGTTTGATCCAGGCGAGATTCTTGCATCGGCGAACAGATGTCGAATCGGCAACAGCCGCAATCACGGAAAGTACTTCTGAAGGCGATTCACTGCTGACTTATTCCATCAAATACGATACGTATCAGCGCGATCTTAATATTACTTTCAAAAAATCATTTCCTCACGAAATCGTCTCGTTCGAAGGCACTTATATCGACGGATTCGGATCGAAAGCGAAACTATTGAAAACAAAAGCCGTGAGAACCCATCACTTACAACTTGACTATTGGACTAAAAACTCAGAAAAAGATTCGAGTTATCGTTTTGAGCTGGGTTTGAAATAAATTCCTATCGTATTTATAAAAAAATCGTTGTTGCCGTCGGTTGTATTTTTTTGTATGTTAAGACACCAGTCCATTCAATAACCACGTAGCGCATGATAGCTGAGGTTGGCCGACAAACCCATGATCCGGAAGATATTCTCACCCGACTTAGCCACATTGAGATTTTACGTGCACTCCCTCCTGAAGAGATTCAAGCCTTAGTTCCGTTTGTCGAACACATGGTTTTTCCGGCCGGCGCTCCGATTATTGAACAAGGCGCTTCAGGCGATGCGATGTATTTTATCGAAAGCGGTGCTGCTGCCGTTCGCCGTAACGGTTCGAGCGAAACCTGGCATGTCAAAGAAGGAAGCGTTGTTGGAGAAATGGCATTATTGACGGGTGAGGTTCGATCGGCCAGTGTAAAAGCGGAGACAGAACTCTCGGTGTGGCGAATTTCAAAAACAGCTTTCGATAAAATTGTCGCCGAATCGCCGAATCTCAAAGATGAGTTGGACGAATTGGTCAAACAGCGCCTCAAAGGTATTGCCATTGCCTTGCCGAATCAGAACGTCTGGGTTTCAACGGCGTTAAGGGCTTTAGAAGCTCGTTACCGCGGGCTGTATACCTGGCAAGGTTTTATGGGAATCGGGTTAGCGATGTGGTTATTCTTGTTTATCAACAACGTTTACAACTTAGTTGCGCTTACCGATTACGAATGGATCAATGCCGGTTTTCAATTGCTATGCGGATTATTAATTTTACAAGGCTCGTGCGAAGGATTTGTAATTGGCGTCGAAAGAATGGGCGCTAAATTCAAATGGGACGGGTTTATTTCCGGTACGATTGGTTCACTGTTGAGCACGTTGCCTGAATTTGTCGTTATCGGATTTTTAGTTTGGGTTGAGCCGCTTGCCGCGTTTATTACTTCGATTGCAACGATATTCAACAACGCGTTAGCGTTTTCAATTTATTCTTTCTTTTTGCCAAAGGACCGTCAGGGATGTTATACGATGCCACGCTCGCTGACGAAAGCCGGCGGCGAATTGATGATAGCCGGATGCGCTATTGCATTAATTGTCGGTACAGTCATGCTCGTCGCGAAGTCCGAGAACGTGCGTACGCAAATGCAGGGATTCGATCTCATTATCATCGGCTTGGTGTTGATGGTCATTTACGCTTATTACATTTTGGTTTTAATACGGTATTATGCGGAAGGAAAAGACGACGTGGATTCGATGCCGCCTGATCCGGAAAGATTGGGACACGATACGAGTTGGAAGGGAATCGTTTTAATGTTTGTATTGGGCACGGTCGGCGCTTATTGCGGAGGAGAAGTGATCGGCGGTTTTGCAGAAACGGCGCTTAAAGACCTGGGTTTGCCAACCGTTTTGACATCCGGAGCGCTGGCATTTTTTGCAGGCATCAGCGAATATATTATCGTGTATAAGTCGCATCGTCGAGGAGAACTTGGCATAGCGCTGAGCAACGTTTTTGGCGGATTGACGCAAGTGATGTTCTTGCTTTTGCCATTCGGTTTACTGGTGATCGGAATCATGGGAGTTTTAACGGGCAATCCCGTCTTCGCAATTCCGATAAATTTGGCTACTTCTCTGTTAATGCTCCTACTCTTCCCGCTGTTTTATACTCTGCATCAATATGTGCAGCAGGAAAAAAATCTGAATAATCTTGATGCAGCAGCCATGACCGGAATTTATATATTACTTTTGTATTTCCTCTTTACTTTTCCGAATTAAAACGATGGCATTCCAATCGATCAATCCCTCCACCGATGCCTTGGTCAAAAATTATTCCAATACTTCATGGAATGATGCGTTATCCATCGTAGAAAAAACCTATCGTATTTTTCAAGAATGGAGCGAAACAAGTTTTCAGATCCGTGCAAATCATTTAAGAAAAATGGCGGAAGTTCTTCAAATCCAAAAAAACAGCTTGGCCGAACTTATGGCTATTGAAATGGGAAAACCGCTTTTGCAGGGAATGGCGGAAATTGAAAAATGCGCGTGGGTTTGCGAATATTATGCTGAGCATGGCGAACGATTTATGACTCCTGAATTAGTTTCATCCGACGGGCAAAAAAGTTATATCGCATTCAGACCGCTCGGTATTATTCTGGCGATCATGCCGTGGAATTTTCCTTTCTGGCAAGTAATTCGTTTTCTCGCGCCCGCCGTCATGGCTGGAAATGGCGCTTTACTCAAACACGCGCCCAACGTGACCGGGTGCGCCTTAGCTATTAAACGGATTTTTAATGAATCCGGTTTTCCGCACGAACTTTTTGATGTTGTATTGCTTGAGACAGAGCAGATTAGTCAATTAATAGAACATCCTTTGATACAAGGCGTAACCCTTACAGGAAGCGTCAGAGCTGGTCAGGCTGTGGCAGCACAAGCCGGTAAATTTCTTAAAAAAACCGTGATGGAATTGGGAGGTAGTGACGCTTACATCGTTCTTGAAGATGCTGACATCGAACTTGCCGCCGAGGCGTGTGTCAATTCCCGTCTAATTAATTCCGGTCAAAGTTGCATCGCCGCGAAAAGGTTTTTGGTCGTGGAATCCGTTTATCAACGTTTTGAAGAATTGTTGATCGAAAAAATGAAAAACAAAACGATCGGCGATCCCTTGAAAGGCGCGTTCGATCTTGGCCCATTGGCCAGGAAGGATTTACGGGATACATTGCATGAGCAAGTTGAAAAAAGCGTTCGTCAAGGAGCAAAAGTAAGATTAGGGGGCGCTATTCCACAAGGCACCGGCGCTTTTTATCATCCTACAGTTTTGACCGGGGTGAAACCCGGCATGACGGTTTTCGAAGAAGAAACATTCGGACCGGTTGCCTCGATTATTTCAGTCAGGAGCTGTTTTCACAGCTAATTTAGCGCGCGGTGAAAAAATAGCACGGGATTATATTCACGCCGGTAGTTGTTTCGTCAATGCATTCGTCAAATCCGATCCGAGGCTGCCATTTGGAGGGATCAAACAATCCGGTTATGGGCGTGAATTGTCGGTTTTCGGAATCAGAGAATTTGTCAATATTAAGACGGTGTACATAAAATAATGATCAAGCTTTTAATTCCAGGACTATTACTTCTGATTGCTTGCGAAAAAAAAGAATCCGAGGAAACGTGCTCGCAAACGATTGGCGATACGCTAATGGTTTCAACGCCAAGCGCCGTTGGTGTCGATTCACACAAAATAGCTTTTGGAATCGCAAAAGCCAACTCTGCATTGTACATATACAGTTTGCTGATTCTTAAAAACAATCTGATTATATCAGAAAATTATTTCAAAGGAAAAACCGCCAATGATGTTTACAGCGTACGATCGGTCACTAAAACCGTCGTTTCAATTTTGACGGGTATTGCCATAAAGGAAAATAAAATTAAAAGCATCGATAAACGGGTAAAAGATTTTTTTCCGGAATATTTTTATTCAACGACGGATCCATTAGCCAACCAAATTACCATCGAACATCTTCTGACAATGACGACTGGCTATAAGTGGTTTGAAATCAGCGATCGTTTGTACGGTAATCGAATCGAATGGGCTATTAATTTACCCATGGATACCATTCCTGGAAAAAAATTCAATTACAGTTCGGCTGTTCCGCACATTCTATCCGGTATTATTACGGAGGCAACTCACGTGAGCACGCTTGATTATGCCTCTGAAAATTTATTTCAGCCGCTTCAAATTCAAACGCCGTTATGGGATAAAGATCCTCAAGGCTATTATTACGGTGGAACCGGTCTCAGTCTGACGGCTCGCGACATGGCAAAAATCGGATTTTTATATCTCAATGAAGGTTGTTATGCCGGGCAAAGAATTGTCAACTCATCGTGGGTAGATTCATCGGCTGTCGATCAAGCCAATGGTTACGGATACGGATATTTGTGGTGGATCGGGCAATCGTCGGTTTATTCCTATTATTACGCTTTGGGTTTTGGCGGGCAGATGATTTTTGTCGTGCCGGATCTGGCGTTAGTAATGGTTGCGACGGCTGATCCTGTCGTCAATGCAGCGGAGTCAGAGCAAACGATAACGCTTATCACGGATATTTTTGAAAACAATATTATTCCCGCTTTTTTAAATTGATCACTAATTTTGTGAGGAACAATGAGTAAAAGCGAAGAAAAAACCAAGCTGTTTATTCTCGACACCAATGTTTTACTCTACGATCACACGTGTATTTATAATTTCAAAGAACATGACGTGGTGATTCCAATCGTTGTGCTTGAAGAAATCGATAATTTTAAAAAAGGCAGCGATCTGATCAATTTCCAGGCTCGTGAATTTATCCGCGAACTCGATCGTCTTTCCAAAGACCAATTGTTCAAAAAAGGACTACAACTCAGCAAAAATCACGGCCGCTTGTTTGTTGAAGTTGGCGAGCCGCAGTCCGATCTCGTCGAAAAAGCTTTTACAATCAATAAAGCCGATCATCGGATTCTTGCGCTCGCCGATCAAATGCGTCACAAACGGAAAGACCGCGAAGTGATCATCATCAGCAAAGATATTAATTTACGGATGAAAGCCAAATCGCTCGGCATGCTTGCCGAGGATTATGAAACAGGAAAAATTCGAAACATTGATGATTTATATACCGGCATACAGATTTATGAAAATTTTGACGTCAATCTTATACGTCGATTTTACGAGCCGCCGAATGTGGTGACAGCCGATGAAATTTCGCTGGAGAAAAAACCGTACGCCAACGAATATTTTATTTTAAAAAATCACAGCAGCAGCGTGCTGGCGCATTTTAGTCCGGCCGGCCGCGTCATGGAACGCGTAACAAAAAAACCGGCTTACGGAATCGAACCGCGCAATGCTGAACAAACGTTTGCGCTGGATGCGCTCATGCGAATGGAAATTCCCGTTGTCACGCTTACCGGTAAAGCCGGAACGGGAAAAACACTGCTGGCGCTCGCCGCGGCTTTGCAACAACGACAAAACTACAGTCAAATTTATTTAGCAAGACCGGTGGTACCGCTTGGCAACCGCGATATCGGATATCTTCCGGGCGATGTGCAATCTAAACTTGATCCCTACATGCAGCCGCTATGGGATAATCTCGCTGTAATCAAAAATAAATTCGGTTCCGAGAGCTCGGAGAACGCGCGTATTAATGAAATGATTCAAAATGAAAAATTGCTGATTACGCCACTCGCATACATTCGCGGCCGCAGCCTTGATAAAATATTTTTTATCGTCGATGAAGCGCAGAATCTGACTCCTCATGAAATTAAAACCATCATCACACGCGCCGGCGAAGGCGCCAAAATGGTTTTTGTCGGGGACATTTATCAAATCGACTCGCCCTATCTCGACAGCCAATCCAATGGTTTGACATACTTGGTCGATCGAATGAAAGGGCAGGAATTATTCGCACATGTAAATTTACTTAAAGGCGAGCGGAGCGCTTTGGCGGAATTAGCGAGCAATTTATTGTAGATTGCGCCATTATACTATCTGAATAATAGTTACTTCCGGCGTATCATTGCCTAATTGCAGAATACGTGTCCCGATAAGATCATTCGGCGCTTGTGATTGTTGACCGAAACTCAGTTAGTTCTTTGAATCGATTGTCTGTGATAAGACGGTTTAAATTTTTTTAAATAGTGGTCACGCAGAGTCGGTAATAACCACCAGGGAACGTTGGGTTGTTCATGATGTTCCCAATGATATCCAAAATGATAACATGTCAGAAATGAAAGCCAACTTGGATAATTATTGGAACGTGCCCGGTGCCTGTTATCATATCCGCCATCAGGCTTGCGGTGAGGCAAATAGGTGCCGAAATAAAATAATTGCAGCGTGCTTAACAAACTTGGTAAAACCCAAAAAACAAGGAGTCGCTCAAGCGCTATTTCAAAAACATGATGTAGAATATTGAAGGCAATAGCCATGCTGATCACTTGATAGATCGTGACGTATCTTAAAAGAAAATTCAAATACCATAACCAGAACCCGGTATGGTTTCCGTCATGATAATCCGGATCGTTTTCTGCGGCGGGATTCGCGTGATGCAAACGATGTTGCTTACGCAGTTTTTTAAATGAGAATAGTGCATACAAGAGGACGCAGCAAACCCCGATGAACGCATTAATCCTCGGATGCTTCGGGGCAATCGTGCCATGCATCGCATCATGTGCTGTGATGAAGAGCCCAGTATACAAAAGAATCAAGACGATCAAAGCAGGAAGCAGTGTGATGATCGCTATATTTGCTTTCAACACGAAGATCATGGCTCCAAACCAAATCGATATGATCCCGATAGCAATAGCGATTCCTTTGTAAGAAAACTTCAACGTCATCGTGTTTTAAATGTATGAAAGTGTGAGCGAAAATGCACTTTTTCTCATGCTATCATACCAAGGTCATGCGGCATATACCATCAGGAAATATAGTAGCTGCGCCGTATAAACATGAACGATCAGAGTCGGCGGTTTATCGCCAAATAAATTTAAATGCAGCGCCGGCATAACCAATACAAAGCCGACCAAAAACCAGGCAAAGTAATTTTGCAAAGGGATTGTCGAAGACAACCATCTCCAGTAATTCAACTTCATAGCTGCAGGTTCCATTAAAAAGTCGAATAACGTCATGAAAACGGCTGACAAACCGGCGGCCAACCATCGATGCCGAAAATAAGTTCCAAGAACATAGCGGGCTAGGGTTATTGACCCTGTCGATATCCCAAGCCATGCTAAGCCGATAACAAGAGGGACATTGTATACAATAGGTTGTAGTAACGACGAATATTCGTAGCGCCCAAAGACCGCCCCAGTAGTAACTCCAATCCATTCGATAGCGAAGCTTATTGTATAAACGAACAATGTCCATAGAAAAAAATAGATTTTTTTCTGCTTGTCGTTTTGAAAACGGAGGTATTCCCATACTTGCAATATACATAACGCCGCCATCATAAAGGAAGCGAGGCTTTGCATTGTGGACTGGAACATACCAAACACATGCCACCCTCCTCCGGCCATGAGCAGAAGATAGACCGATCCTATTTTAATTCGGTACCATAGCATAATGTTTTGTGACGGTTTAATTTCAATCAGATAACCAATGCGATCGCAAATTGATATCTTACATCCCGGAAATGTACATTTCCGGAATTTTTTTTGTTCGTTCAATAATCCGTCCTTTCCATTGAACCCTCCCGCGTTTGAACCACATGAACGAATTAATTCCGATTGCGATTAACACAAGTATTCCAATGGGATGTCCCATCACGCTGATGGCTGAATGACGATATTGTATCGCCAATATAATCCGGATAAATAAGTTGATCGCAATAGCAATAACCATCGGCGTTGTTACGCCCATTAATATCAATGCGAACGGAAAGACGTGTAAACTTAAAAGCAGCAACACGACAAACGTAAACAAAATCACATTGTGCTCGGTCAAAGCATACGCGTTTTTTGAAAAGCCTTCCCAGACGCTTTTCCAAGAGTCATACATCCGGCAGAAAACTTCGGATGTACCGCTGATAATCAAAACACGTCCGCCATGCGTTTTGACAAGCCGGCATAATGCGACGTCCTCAACGATTTCTTGTTTAAGAGCGGCGTGGCCTCCTAATCGGCGGTAAACGTCCTGCTTAATCGCAATCCATTGGCCGTTAGCCGCCGCAAGAGCCGTTGATCGAAAATAGTACACAAACCATATTGGCAAATAGGTGTATACCATCATCTCGATCAAGGGTATCACCAATTTTTCAGAAAGCGTTTTGGTTATTTGCTGCGGAAATACAGTAGCGAACCCGATTTTGTATGTCAACATCCACGATACGGTCTTTTTTATGGCGGTGGGTGACGACCATGTATCGGCATCGGTGAAAATGAAAATATCACCTGTGGCGTAGTTGCTTAATTGATGGCACGCCCAGTTCTTTCCAGTCCAGCCTGTCGGCAATGATTTTCCGATGACCAGACGTATGTGCGGCCAGCTCCTGCGTATTTCTAGAATGATTTCCTGTGTACGATCGCTTGACTGATCGTCAAGCACGATAATTTCGTAATTGGGATAGTCTTGTTGGGCAAGGCTTTCGAGACAAGCGCTGATACGCGTTTCTTCATTCCGTGCGGGGATAAGAACCGATACTTTTGGAAACGATTTCACATCGAATGCTTTATTCAGGCGTGGGCCCGTTGCCACATTAAAAATAGTAATCCCAAGGATCAACGCTAAGGCAACATTGATAGTAATGACAATTATTTCCAGCATTCTAATCCTTTTTCAAAAATGAATCATCAAAAAGTATACGTTCGTGATTTTTTGAAATAATGCCTGTAATCAGTTGTTGCAATAACTCCCGATGCCAGTTTTGTAAATCGGAGACTTTTACAGCAGCGGCTTCATTTGTCAAAACGTTGCTGAGCTTTATAAACACATCCGGTTTAGGTTTGTGACTATACTCTATTTTCATGGCTGTTTGAATGAGTTGAACACGCTGTCCCCGACAGATCCATTCGACGCCGTGTTTATAAATGATAGGCGCATGTGTAGAAACTAATTCCCCCTGCGGATACATGCAAACCAACGTTGATCCCGATCTTAAAATTTTTTGAGTGTATTCGAGGGAAGCTCTTACGCTTGTCGGCGAAATGGAATAGCATCCGATCTTTGAAAAAAACCAATAACGGCGCAGTTGTTCCTCCAGCATCATCATGTAAATTTGGCGTCTGAAAATTTCCCGATTGAGTAAATAGATGAAAAAACCGTCCCACCATGTGGTGTGGTTTGGCAATAACAACATCGGCAATGCAGGATCGATTGTTGGAACATGACCGATCAGCACGATCCGATTAAAATTTTTCCTGAATAAATAATCGATATACAGGCGGAAAATTCGCTCCGCCCACGGATGATGTTTAGCGCGAATCATTTTCCGAAAGACGTTTCCGGTATCTCTAACCATCGGCCTGAAGATGGCAGCAATTTGCCGCGTATAATTTCACTGAATAAAATACCAATTTTCCGGCGTTGGGACACATGTACACGCCCGAGAAACGGATTGAAATTGCGTGATTCAATTTCTGCAAGAATTCCGCGATATATCCGGCTGGCCGAGCGGATGGCAAATTGACAATTGTTCGTCAACATCGGAATGCCGTAATCGGCTTCCAGGTAATATGTTTTGGCGCGGTCGGCCTGGAACTTCATCAATTCCCGGAATCGGTTAGTCATGTAGCCGCGTGCAATGTCGCTCTCATGACAACGAAAGCGTCGAATTTCTGCTTGTGGAATATAGATGCGTCCCATCAATGCATCCTCTTTAATGTCGCGAAGAATATTGGTCAATTGCATGGCTACGCCTAATTTCTCAGCATAGGTAAATGCCCTCACATCGGTATAACCCATCACATGCGTCATCATCAGTCCTACAACGGCCGCAACGCGATAGCAAAATAAATACAAATCGTCGAACGTTTCGTATCGTTTGTTTTCCAAATCCATACGGACGCCCGCAAGTAATTCCAGCGGGTATTGCATTGGAATGCCGTATCGCTTGGCTACAGTAATTAAAACACGAACGATCGGATGCTCCGACTCACCGGTGCGGTAAGCAATTTCAATTTCTCTGGCGAGAGATTCTATTTCCTCCAGAATGTCGTATGGCGATCGCCCGCGTGGATTGTCGATCAGATTGTCGGCGTAACGGCAAAAACCGTAAAGGCCGTACGTTGCCCACCGTTTTTCTTTTGGAAGAAAACCCGCAGAGATATAAAAACTCTTGGAGTGACGCGCTGTAATGGCTCGTGCATAATTAAATGCAGGATCGTCCCAAAACTTCATGCGTACTCCTTCACACGATGATGGGGTTGTGAAAGGTTGAAATCTTTCAGAATCACTTTCTCCGTCGCTTCGGCGCTCAAAAGAACCCCCGGCACACCGGCGCCCGGATGCGTGCCGGCACCGACAAAGTATAAGTTCTCAATATCTTCGCTTCGATTATGTGGGCGAAAATAAGCCGTTTGCGTCAGGGTTGGCTCCATTCCCCAAGGCGAACCGTGAACGCTGTTGCGCACTGTAAGAAAATCCTCCGGCGTAAATATTTCCATCACGTCGATATTTTTTCTTAGATCGCGAAGCCGTGGAATCGATTCGTTTTCAAAAAACGCAATCAAACGATCCGCTAATTTCGGGCCGGCTTCTTTCCATGAAATTCTGCTTTGTAAATTGGCCACTGGGATCAAAACATACAGACTTTCGCAGCCCGGAGGAGCCATCGACGCATCGGTGCGCGTCGGTGCATGCAAATACATTGAAAAATCATCGGGCAAAATTTTTTTGTCGAATATGTCGGCGATTAATTTTCGGTACCGCGGCGACAAAATCAACGTATGATGCAACAATTCCGGATATTGTTTTCGAACGCCGAGATACAACAAAAACGCGCTCATTGAATATCGTCGGCGATCAAGTTTTCGGTTGGTCCACTTTTGCCGATGTTCTTCGCGAATCAAGTGACGGTAGGTGAAGGATACATCAGCATTCGACACAACCGCGTCAGCGGAAAAAAAATCACCGCCCGCTATCACTCCCAGGGTTCGCCTTTCATGAACAACAATGGATTCAACCGGCGTCAATGTTGAAATGATGCCGCCGAGTTCGGTAAAAATATTTCGGAAAGCTTCCACGACGCTGTACATCCCGCCTTTGGTAAAATAAACGCCGCCGGTTTTTTCAAGATACGGGATCATGATATATACGCTTGGCGTTCTGAATGGATTGCCGCCGATAAAAAGCGGGTGAAAAGAAAATAAAAATCGGTGGCGACTGTCTTTGAAATATTTTTTAGTAAAAGCATGTACTGACCGAAGTGCATTCAGTTTCAATGCGCGCCCGGCAAAAACGAAAAGCGTTTTGAGATCCATAAACGGGGAGCCGCCCAATCCATCGGTGATGACAGCATCGTAAATGTGCCGAATATCGTTCATAAACCGGTCATATTGATTGGCGTCATGCACATTAAACTGAGCCATTTGTTTTTTCATTGACTCAGCATCACCGGAGTAATCGATAAAAGTTCCGTCATGAAAATACACACGATAAAAAGGATCCAACGGAATCAAGTCCAGATAATCTTCCATGCGTTTGCCGGCGGCCGTAAATACATGTTTTACTATATCCGGAGCCGTGATCAGCGAAGGCCCCATATCAAACGTATAATCACCTTTGTTCAATTGGTACGCATGGCCTCCTACTCTTTCATTTTTTTCAAAAATCGTGACTTTGAAGCCATTTGCCTGAAGGCGAATGGCTGCTACTAATCCGCCGAACCCAGAACCTATGACAATAATTTTTTTCATAAATACTTAAATCCCCTATCAATCATTTAATGTTTCGTATTTTTTAAACTTCGTATGTTTTGCCAAATTGTTGTGATGCAATGAATCTTTCTAGTCCTGTTTTCATGGCGTTTTTCGAAATAAATCCATCAGCGAGTGCTTCTTTGGCCAGTTGCCGGTAAACAGCCGCGTCGTGTAGCGTAAGAATCACCACAGTTATTTCAGGATAATGATTCTTGATTAACCGTGTCGATTCGATGCCGGTGAGCAGCGGCATGCTGATATCCATGATCACGACGTCGGGTTTGATTTTTAATGCCAATTCGACAACGTGTTTCCCATCAATCGCCTCTGCAACTATGTCGATTCCGTCCATAGTTTGCAAATATTCCGATAGGGTCCGCCTGAATTCGGCGTTGTCATCGGCAATAATTACCCTTAGTCTTCGCAATTCAGTCACACCTTTTATCCCTTGTCTAATTACACGCATCACAACTTATTATTAAGTCGTAAAAATAACCATCAGGTAAAGTACGTATTTTATCTCACAGAGATCGAAGGATTGACGATGCTGAAGAAATCATTCATGACGAGATATACAAATCCTAGCCGCCGGTTCATCAGCCGAAATTAACTGCGAACCGATCATTCCTGCTCAAGGATGGCTAATACTCAGATCGAAATGTTGGTTGTGGAGCTTTAGGAAGGAAAGGAGTTCTTACAATCGTTATTCAGAAATTATTTTGTTGTGATGATGCCGTTTTCTAAAGCAAAACGGACAAGAGCGGCTGTGTTTTTAATATCGAGTTTTTGCATGATATTGGAACGATGCGTATCTACTGTTCTTGGGCTGATAAAAAGCCGATCAGCTATTTCCTGGTTGGTCAAACTGTCGGCAATGAGTTTGATAATTTCCCGTTCCCGTTTAGTGAGCAGCGCAAGATCTCCAGCCGGTTTTGGACGACGCTTATAATAATCAACCATTTTATCCGAAAGCGCGCGTGAAAAAAAACGCTGACCGCGCATCACTTCTTTAATGGCTACAATAAGTTCACTTTTATCCGAATTTTTTAAGATATATCCGCCGGCACCTGAATTCCATATCTGATACGCGTATTCTTCATTATCATGCATAGTTAGAATCAACACACGAGTAGAAGGAAATTTTTTCCTGATAATCGCGGCAGCTTCCAGGCCAGATTGCTTAGGCATTGAAATGTCCATTAACACGATATCGGGACTCAGATTTCGCACTTGTTCGACGGCTGCCTCACCGTCGCAAGCTTCGCCAATAATATTGAATCCTTTTTCAGTTTTTAATAGCGTAATGATCCCGCTGCGCACCAAAGCATGATCGTCGGCTATTAATATTTTAATTTGATTTTTCATGATTACTTATTGGAGCTTCAACCACGATCTCCGTTCCGTAGCCCGGCTGTGAGTGAATGAAAAACGTACCGCCGAGCGATTCCGCCCGCTCCCGCATATTGAAAAGGCCATTGCCGGATTGAGTAAACATACGCATCGGCGAAGTTTTCACGGTAAAACCTTTTCCATCATCTTCAATGATCATGCGAATACGCTTCTTTTTCAGAAATACTTGAACATTGACTTGGCGGGCTTGGGCATGTTGGACGATGTTATTTAATGCCTCCTGTGCAATCCGGTATAAACCGATTTCCATGGACACCGGTAGCCGTCCGAGTGTGTCATGCGTATGAAAATTAATCGGGATATTGTTCGTTTGGGCTACTTGTTCACACAAAAAATTCAGCGCTGGCCCCAATCCAAAATCCTCAAGCACGCTGGGCATAAGATTATAGGAAATCCGGCGGGTTTCATTCATGACATTGTTCAGAACATTTTTTACTTCGTTGAGCCGCTTAACCGATTCCGGCTCATTAAGTCTTTCCTGCAATATTTCGAGATTAAATTTTGCGGCCACCAGCATTTGTCCAAGCCCGTCGTGCAATTCTTTGGCGATTCGACGGCGCTCTTCTTCCTGCGTTTCAACAATGGCGGCGGTACGGGCAGTTTGTTGCTTAAGTTTTTCACTAATTTCCTGAGCAAGGATACGCTCGGTGACATCGCGCTGAACGGAAACAAAATGGGTAATTTTTCCACGGCGGTTGCGGATCGGTGAAATATGCCACTCCAGGTAATATTCTTCGCCGTTCTTGCGATAATTGATCGTTTCGCCGGAAAAAGGCTTTCCATTTTTAAGGCATTGCTTTAAACGGTCCAGCACTTTTCGGTCGGTTTTCGGGCCTTGTAAAATTCGCGGCGTTTGACCAAGCGCTTCCTTGCCGGAATAACCAGTCAATCGGGTAAACCCGGGATTGACAAAAACGATTCTTGGTCCTGGCGGCTCCAGTTCCGCATCGGTTATGAGAACGCTGTCCTCGGCGTCGTGTACGGCTAATTGCAACAAACGGAACTGTTCATCCGAAAAATTTTTTTTGCCGGCGCCTGCTTCAAGCTTTTTTATCTGACGCCGCAGCTTTTTAATCTCCGCGAGCAGCGTTTGACGGTTGTTTTTTAATTTCATGAGAATGAGAAATTAATTTTTCGTAGACCACAATAACCGAAACGATCAAAGCATAACCGTAGATAAAGTCCTCTATGGGAATTGTTCCTACCCGCCAATCGAGCTGATACGCCGCATCATACATCACCACCGGCCTGGCCGTCAGATACCCATTGAATATCAGCATGAAGATCGATGTTAATCCAAGAAAAGTATAAAACCTTTTTTGAACAGTGATTGTAGTTTTCAGAAACAGGTCGATGAAGAAACTGACGGATAATGCCATGAGCGCAAAAGCCGTGTATTCTTTTCCTGTAAAGGCAAAATAAATTCCTGGCATCCACATTAACGATACAAGAAGGCTGATTACGGTTGTCGTTTTGCCAGTGTGAATCGGAAAATAATGTTTAACAACTTCCCATACGAATACACTCGCAAAGGGAACGGTAAAAAAGAACAGGCATTCTTCAACCGGTAATTCGAAAATTTTAACGCCTATCGTATACACCGAACTAAACCGCCAATGCCGTCCCGTCACCAGCGCATCCCACGCAATGAAGGGAATAGCGACGATCGTTATAGCCAGCCAAGCCGATTTCCATTTTGAAAAAAAACAAACGTGACGATCGAAACTCGCCAGCACCGGTCCGATCAGGACAATGAAATTAAAAATAAGATATTCAGTGCTCACTCTGAGTCAATATTTCGTTACAACGATTAAGGTGGTTGATTTCATCCGTACTCAATCGCGCATTATCCAATAAAAAACGGACGACATTGCGCATCAGCTCAGGGTCATATTCATGCAGATGCGAAGGAAGAAGTTCGATCATTCTTTTGAAATGTTTTTGCGCCTGCTCGCCGCGCTTAAAAAAAAAAGGGAAGGAAATAACAAGTCGAGCTATGTACAAACAGCGATTCGATATCATCGGGATTCATGCTCAATCCGGAATCCATGACGGCGAGACCTTGATTGGCCAATTTCCATTTCGTGTGCGGCCAGAAAGCAAATTTGCCTTGCAAGGCTTTCAGGGAACCGATATACGTCATGGCGCGGCCGGCGAGCGCAGGTTGCCTTTTGGCAATGTCTTGAAACACGGCAATAGCTGTTTCAATTTGTGCAGGTTCTTCAACACTGCTGTAAAATAAATGACGGCCTCGGACGAGCAAACTGTCGATTTCGCCTGCATACAGAAAAAATGACGTTAAAAGAACAAAGCTTGAAAATAATTTCATAACGGTCATTGTCGGCGCACGCGATCTCACGTCAACAATAGTTTAGGGTTTATTGTATCGTACGATCAATGACTTTGTTAATCGCTTCGGTGCATACTTTACAAAACGGAACATCGTTACGGGTAAACATAATGCAGTCGGGTGACGGTCGATACATGCCTTTGGCCTCATACGCGGCGCCTTCGAATGCGCCAGTTTTACCGAAGTATTTTTCACCGCTGAGCATCGGGCCGGTTGTTTGCTTTACTTCTCTGAAAATACCTTCCATCGTTTCTTCAGAAGCGCCTTCGGAAACAAGCTTTGCCCGTTTTTTCTGCATTTCAAGATCGTATTTGTCATAGGCCTCTTTGTTCCAAGGCGTAGGGACTGGAGTTCCGGCTTCGACTAAATGTTTCCATTTGACATTATTCGGATCAAGTAACGCCGTGACATTCGGTTCCCAAGGTTCGGATCCCGGAGGCGTGTATTCGTCAAACGAAACAGGAGAAGTATAATATTCGTCCGCGAGGCCGGCAAATGAATGTCCGAATTCGTGCACGAACACGTATGCTGACGGCTCCGTGTCCGAGGTAACGGTCGCCCAGAGATTGTAAATACCCCCACCGCCGTATTTCCGTTCGTTGGCCAACATGATGATCGCATCGTAAGGCGCTTGTGCGGCGATTTCGCGCAAAATTTTATTTTCAAAAGTCAGCACATAACGATCGGAATCAAATGCGTTAAAGCTCAATCCCAACGACGATTTTTTCCAAATACTTTTACGCGGGTTGCTGATTCCGGCCTGGTACGTTGCCAGGTCGATAGCGCGTACGTTAAAATCTTTTTTACGGTTTTTGAAAGGTTCGGTATTGAACATGACACCCACTAACCGTGTGACATCTTTATGAAATTTTTCTTTGTCCTTTGCTGTATAACCGTCACTAATGATCACGATATCAACTTTGTTGGAAGAAGTTCCGTTTTCAAAAACCGTCCACACTTCACCGTTCGGCGCTATCGGCGAGCGATTGACAAACCGGCTTTTGGGATCGATCACGGTCGTGTAGATTTGAGAAAACGATCCGTCGTTCAGACGCTTTTTTAGAACAAATTGAAATTTGTTCTTCGGTTCAGGAAAGCGCGCGGATTCGTGATAGCTTCGCCACACACCTTGCGCCGCTTCGCCGGTCGTTTCCCATTCACCGTAAATGCTGGCAAAACCATACGAAAAAATGGTTCGGTTCGTAGCATGATCGATGATTTCAAACATGTACTTACCGTAATTCGTATCATCGATCAGAGACTTTTTTGATCCAGCCCATGCGCTTTCTATGCGAAACTCATCAGGGCTGATATGTTCTTCTTTGGCGGTTCCACTGTGAAAATAATCAAACCGGAAAGTCTGTCCGGTAAAATATTGATCGAAGGAGGGCTCATCCTTGGCGGTCAATAGCGTCAAGATCAACATTAATGCAATCATGGGACTTTCTC